>CAXTUK010000027.1:0-15432 GCA_964247395.1 uncultured Acetobacteraceae bacterium | reverse complement strand
GCGCCTGAGTGCGATCGCACGCGCCGAGGCGCAGGCGGAGAGCGACTGGCTGGACGCGGCGGGGGCGCTGGAGGAGGCCGTAGGGCCGCGGGAGGCGACGGCTTGACGCGACCGGACGGTCTGCTGTCAATCGAGGCAGGGTCGTTCGGAGTTGGGCATGAAGACCGGAGTTGCGGCAGTCTCCTTCGCGGCCGTGCTGTCGGCGGCGAGCGCCGCGCATGCCGACGAGGGCATGTGGACGCTCGACAACCTACCGATCAGCCGGCTCAAGACGCAGTACGGCTTCACGCCGACGCAGGCGTGGATAGACCAGGTGATGCACGCGTCCGCGCGCCTGGCGCTGGGCTGCTCGGCGTCGTTCGTCTCCCCCGACGGACTGGTGATGACCAACCATCATTGCGCCAACGGGTGCCTGGCCGACCTGTCGGTCGGGCGGAAGGACTACATGCAGGACGGCTTCAAGGCGGCCGACCGCTCGGCGGAACCGAGATGTCCGGGCATGGAGCTCAACCAGCTGCAGGCGATCAGCGACGTCACCAGGCAGGTGAACGACGCCACCAGCGGCAAGTCCGGTTCCGATTACATCAAGGCGCAGCACGCGGCCGAAAGCGCCATCGAGAAGAGCTGCGCCGGCACGGACGCGAAAACGACGCGGTGCGACGTGGTGACGCTCTATCATGGCGGCCGCTACGCGCTGTACCGTTACAAGCGGTTCGACGATGTCAGGCTGACGTTTGCGCCGGATCAGCAGATCGCCTTCTTCGGCGGCGATCCCGACAATTTTAACTACCCGCGCTACGATCTCGACGTGACGTTCCTGCGCGCCTACGAGAACGGGCATCCCGCGCACACCGCCTATTTCCCGTTCGACCCGAACGGCCCGAAAACAGGTGAGATGGTGATCACGTCGGGCAATCCGGGCAACACGCAGCGCGACACGACCGCGGCGGAGCTGACGACCCTCCACGATGTCGAGCTGCCGCTGACGTTCGGCTACCTGCAGAACGTCGACGGCGTGCTCTGGCAGTATGGCAGACAGGGCGCGGCGCAGACGAAGGAAGCCGCCGACCAGGTGTTCGGCGTCGAGAACTCGTTGAAGGTCTATACAGGCTGGCTGGAGGAGTTCGGCAAGCCTGCCCTGATGGCGGGCAAGCGGCAGCAGCAGAAGGCGCTGCTCGACTGGATCGACGCCGATCCGGCACGCAAGCAGGCCTATGGCGATCCGTTCGCCGCCATCGAGGCGACGATCCCGGCGGAGACGGCGCTCTATGCACGGCATGTCTTCCTCGACGGGCCGCGCAGCTCGCTGGCGTTCAGGTCCAAGGAGTTCCAGTATGCGCGCATCCTGGTGCGCGCGGCGGCCGAGCGGCAGAAGCCGGACGCGGACCGGCTGCCGGCCTACCGCGACGCGAACCTGCCGGCGCTCGCCGAAGCCCTGTTCTCGTCGGCGCCGACCTATCCTCGCCTGGAGGAGACGACGCTCGCCTTCTCGCTGACCAAGATGCGCCAGGTGCTGGGCGCGGACGACGAGCTGGTGCATCTGGCACTCGGCCGGGCGTCGCCCGACGAGGTCGCGGCGCGGCTCGTCGGCGGCACCAGGCTCGCCGACCCGAGGCTTCGTCATGCGCTGTGGGACGGCGGAGAGAAGGCGATCGCGGCGTCGGACGATCCGATGATCCGCTTCGCGCTGCTCGTCGATCCGGCCTCGCGCGCGGCGCGCAAGGCCTGGGAGGACCAGGTGGAGGCGCCGCAGCGGAAGAGTTCGGAACTGATCGCGAAGGCGCGGTTCGCGTGCGACGGGAGCTCGATCTATCCGGACGCGACCTTCACCGAGCGCCTGTCGTTCGGGACCGTACAGGGCTGGAACGAGAACGGTCACGCGGTGGCGCCGTTCACTACCCTGGCCGGCATGTACAATCACGCGACCGGCTCGGCGCCGTTCGCGCTTCCCCGGATCTGGTTGCGTGCGAAGCCGAAACTCGACCTCGACACGCCGCTCGACTATGTCACCACCAACGACATCATCGGCGGCAATTCGGGCAGTCCGCTGATCGATCGCGACGCGCATGTCGTGGGTCTCGCCTTCGACGGCAACATCCACTCGATCGCCGGCAATTTCGTCTACGATCCATCGGACAACCGGACGGTGGCGGTCGACACCGCAGCGCTGCTCGTGGCATTGCGCGACGTCTACGACGACCAGTGGCTGGCGCGCGAACTCGCAAGCGGGAGCAGGCCGGTGACGAACTGAGGCTCGCCGATGGACCCCGTCGTCGCGATCGGCGAGATCGTGGTCGAGATCATGGCGCAGACGCGCGGGACGGGCTTTCGCGAGCCGCTCGCGCTCCGCGGACCGTTTCCCTCCGGCGCGCCCGCGATCTTCGTCGACCAGGTCGGCCGCCTCGGCCATCCTGCCGGCCTGATCTCGTGCGTGGGGGACGACGATTTCGGCCGGATGACGACGGATCGTCTGGCGCGCGACGGGGTGGAGACCCAAGCGATCAGGGTCGATCCGGAACGGGTCACCGGCAGCGCCTTCGTGCGCTACCGGGAAGGTGGCGAGCGGGACTTCATCTTCAACATGCGCGACAGCGCGAGCGGGCTGACGCGGCTCGACGAGGCGGCCAACGCGCTCCTCGCACGGTGCCGACATCTGCACGTGATGGGCTCGTCGCTGTTCTCGGCTTCGCTGATCGAGGCGGCGATGTCGGCGGTGTCGATCGTGCGGGCGAATGGCGGCTCGGTGTCGTTCGATCCGAACGCGAGGCGCGAGATGCTGGCGCGGCCCGGCATGCGCGAGGCGCTTGGGCTGGTGCTGCGGTCGTGCGACCTGTTCCTGCCGAGCGGCGCGGAACTGACGCTGCTCACCGAGGCGCAGACGGAGGAGGGCGCGGTCCAGGAGATCCTCTCGCTCGGCGTCGGCGCGGTGGTGGTCAAGCGCGGGTCCGAGGGGGCCGTCTTTCACGATCGGGAACGTTCGGTGCGCGTCGAGGCGTTCCAGGCGACGGAGATCGATCCGACGGGGGCCGGCGACTGCTTCGGCGCCACTTTCGTCGTCTGCCGCCTGCGCGGGATGAGAGTGGAGGACAGCTTGCGGTATGCGGCGGCGAGCGGCGCGCGGGCGGTCGGCATTGCCGGGCCGATGGAGGGCACGTCGAGCTTCGCCGAACTCGACGCGCTGATCGGGGAACAAGGACGATGAGCGGCGACATGCTGCGCGGCCTCGCGTGCCGGAGCGGACGCGGTGTGGTCTCGGTCTGTTCGGCGCATCCGCTGGTGATCGAGGCGGCGTTGCTGCAGGCGCTCGAGGACGGCAGCGGTGCGCTGATCGAGGCGACCTGCAACCAGGTCAACCAGGACGGCGGCTACACCGGGATGACGCCGGCAGGTTTCCGCGACCTGGTGCACGCGCTCGCCGACGGGGTGGGACTGGCGCGCGAGCAGGTGGTGCTCGGCGGGGATCATCTCGGTCCCAACCCGTGGAAGCAGCTGGCCGCCGAGGAGGCGCTCGCCAAGGCCGGCGACATGGTCGGAGCCTACGCGCGGGCGGGTTACGGCAAGCTGCATCTAGACGCGAGCATGGGATGCGCCGGCGAGGCTTCGGTGCTGGGCGACGAGCTGATCGCGACACGCGCCGCCTCGCTCGCCGCGCGCGCCGAACAGGCAGCCATCATCGCGCCGGTCTACGTGATCGGAACGGAAGTGCCGACGCCGGGGGGTGCGACCGAGACGCTCGCCGCCATCGAGCCGACGCAGCCGGGCGCGGTGCTGACGACCTGGGCGGTGCATCGCGAGCGGTTCGAAGCGACCGGTGCGTGGGACAGGGTGATCGCGATGGTGGTGCAGCCGGGCGTCGATTTCGGCCATGATGCGGTCGCGGTGTACCGGCCGGAACGGGCGCGGGCATTGAGCGCGGCGCTGGCGGAGATGCCGGGGCTGGTGTTCGAGGCGCACTCGACCGACTACCAGCCGGAAGCGGCACTCAGGCGACTGGTTGCCGACGGGTTCGCGATCCTCAAGGTGGGTCCAGCGCTGACCTTCGCGCTGCGCGAGGCGCTGTATGGCCTTGACGCGATCCGCGGCGTGCTGCGGCCGGGCGCGGCCTCGCTGCCGGCGGCGATGGATCGGGTGATGACCGCATCCCCGCGCCATTGGCGGAGCCACTATCATGGCAGCGAGGCCGAGACGCGCGTGCTGCGCCACTTCAGCTATAGCGACCGGGTGCGCTACTACTGGCCTGAGCCGGAGGCGATGCAGGCGACCTCGTCTCTGGTCTCGGAACTGGAGGAGCGGCCGATACCGGAGACGCTGGTCAGCCAGTTCCTGCCGCGTCTGCACGATCGGTTCGTCGATGGGGCGATCGGCCGGCGGCCGAAGCAGCTGCTGATCGAGGCGGTACGCGACGTGCTGCGGATGTATGCGCGCGCCGCCTCGACGGCGCGGGAGATCGAGGCATGACGCTGACGGGCAAGGTCGCGCTGATCACCGGGGGCGCGCGCGGCATCGGGCGCGCGATCGGCGAGCGCTACGCGCGCGAAGGCGCGCTGGTCGCGATCGGCGACGTCAACGAGGCGGGCGCGCACGCGGCGGCGAACGCGATCGGCGGCGAGGCGATCGGGATCGCGCTCGACGTCACACGGCAGGACTCGATCGATGCCGCGATCGCCGGCGTGGTCGAGCGGTTCGGGCGTCTGGATATCCTGGTCAACAACGCCGGCGTGTTCGACCTCGCGCCCACGCTGGAGATCACGCGCGAGAGCTACCGGCGGGTGTTCGCGGTCAATGTCGAGGGGCTGCTGTTCACCCTGCAGGCGGCGGCCAGGCAGATGATCACGCAGGGGAACGGGGGCAAGATCATCAATTTCGCCTCGCAGGCCGGCCGGCGCGGCGAGCCGCTGGTGGCGATCTATTGCGCGTCCAAGGCGGCGGTGATCAGCCTGACGCAGAGCGCCGGGCTCGACCTGATCAAGCACCGGATCAACGTCAACGCGATCTCGCCCGGCGTGGTCGACAACGACATGTGGGAGCAGGTCGACGCGCTGTTCGCGCGCCACGAGCGCCTGGCGCCGGGCGAGAAGAAGCGGATGGTCGGCGCCGCGGTGCCGTTCGGACGAATGGCGCGGCCGGACGAGCTGGGCGGCCTGGCGGTATTCCTTGCAAGCGGGGACGCCGAGTACATCGTGGCCCAGACGTACAATATCGACGGGGGAAACTGGATGAGCTAGGTTTTCGGTTCGATGCTGCGATGACAGCCAACAAGAACTGGTCAAGGAAGCGGACATGCGTCTCCCCCCCATTCTCGCCGGTGCGGCGGTCGCGGCGCTGCCGCTCGTCGCGGGATCGGCCCACGCCGATTCGACGCTGACCATCGCCACCGTCAACAACGGGCAGATGATCCAGATGCAGCGGCTCTCGAGCGTGTTCGAGCATCAGCACCCGGACATCCATCTGCGCTGGGTCGTCCTGGAAGAGAATGTGCTCCGCCAGAAGGTCACGACCGACATCGCGACGCACGGCGGCCAGTTCGACATCCTGACGATCGGCAACTACGAGGTGCCGATCTGGGCCAAGCAGAAATGGCTGGTGCCGTTCGACAATCTGTCGTCGGACTACGCGGTCGACGACATCCTGCCGCCGATCAGGACCAGCCTGACATCGGGCGGCAAGCTCTACGCGCTGCCGTTCTACGGCGAGAGCGCGATGACGCTCTATCGCACCGACCTGTTCAAGAAGGCGGGGCTCACGATGCCGAGCAACCCGACCTACGACCAGATCAGGCAGTTCGCCGACAAGATCACCGACAGATCGCACCAGATCTACGGCATCTGCCTGCGCGGCAAGCCGGGCTGGGGCGAGAACATGGCCTACGTGACCACCCTGGTCACGGCGATGGGCGGCCAGTATTTCAACGAACACTGGAAGCCGACGATCAACACGCCGGCCTGGAACAGCGCGCTGACCTACTATGACGGCATCATGAAGGCCGACGGACCGCCGGGCGCGAGTTCGAACGGGTTCAACGAGAACCTGGCGCTGTTCACGTCCGGTCATTGCGGCATGTGGATCGACGCCACGAGTGCGGCCGGCATCGTCTACGACAAGAAGCAGAGCCAGGTCGCCGACGATGTCGGCTTCGCGGCGATCCCGACCGGAACCTTCACCGGCGGTCCGACCTGGCTGTGGTCGTGGAACCTCGCCATCCCGACCTCGTCCAAGCAGGTCGACGCGGCCAAGTCCTTCATCACCTGGGCGACCTCTAAGCCCTATATCGAGCTGGTGGCGAAAACCGACGGGTGGGTGACCATCCCGCCCGGGACGCGGACCTCGTCGTACGCGTCGGCGGACTACAAGAAGGTGGCGCCGTTCTCGGACTTCGTCCTGAGCGCGATCAACAACTCCAACCCGACCGGACAGACGAAGGAGCAGCGGCCGTATGTGGGCGCGCAGTTCGTCGACATCCCGCAGTTCCAGTCGATCGGGACCGAGATCGGCCAGCTCGTGGCGGCGACGCTGACCGGGTCTTCCACCGTCGACGGGGCACTGTCGAAGGGGCAGACGGCGACGCAGCGGGCGATCCGGCAGGCGGGGTATCACTGAGACGAAGGCTCCCGGAAATCAATGGACAGGCATGGGCCGGCTTCTCGGAAAAGTCGCGGTGATCACGGGCGGGAGCAGCGGTATCGGCGCTGCGACCGCTCGGCTGTTCCATCGGGAAGGCGCCAAGGTGGTGATCTTCGGCCGCAGCGAAGGCGAGATGACCAGGTTGTGCCGGGAGATCGGCGACGGCGTGATCGCCGTCACCGGTGACGTCGTCAAGCTCGATGATCTGCAGCTTCTGTTCGAGACCGCTCACGTTGCCTTCGGCAGGATCGACATCGTCCTCGCCAACGCGGGGATGAACAATCCGGTCAACACGGTCGTCGACATGCCGGAGGAAGGTTTCGAGCGAACCTTCGCCGTCAACGTCAAGGGTGCGTACTTCACGGTCCAGAAAGCGGTTCCCTATCTCAACGCGCCGGCCTCGATCATTCTTACCTCCTCGGTCGCGAACGTGAAAGGCTGGGCCGGCAACACCGTCTACGCCGGCACGAAGGCCGCGATCCGCTCGTTCGCGAGAGGCATGTCCGCCGAGCTGCTCGACCGGCAGGTCCGGGTCAATGTCCTCAGTCCCGGCCCGACGGAAACGGCCGTGTTCTCTCCGGACGATGTTCCGAAAGAGAAGCTCGACCAGATGAAGCAGCAGGTCATCCAATCACTGCCGGTGAACCGGATCGCCGAACCGGAGGAACTGGCGCGCGGCGCGCTGTTCCTGGCCAGCGCGGATTCCTCGTTCATGCTCGGAAGCGAACTCGTCATGGACGGCGGCCTGACGCAACTCTGACGGCAAGAGCGCTTTCAGGCTGACCGGAAACGGTCAGCGCGCTCTAGCTCTCTTCGAGCGAGCAGCTCGCCCGCTCCGCCTGCTCTCAGTCTGAGCGGGACTGCTCGAGGCGCCGTGCGAGACGCCGCGCGGTGCACCGGGCGCCGCAGGCGAAGCGCAGCAACGGGCCGAAGCTGTTGGCCGCACTGACGCCGATGAAGAACAGCCCGGGCACCGAGGATTCGAAGCCGCGCGAGAGGATCGGCGTGTGCTCGACCTGGCGCACCGCGTCGCGGAGCGGCGGGTCGAGGAAGCCGAGGCGGCGGAGATCGACCCGATAGCCGGTCGCGGCGATCACGTGGTCCGCCTCGAGCCGCTGCGGCCCGTTCGGCGTGTCGAGATCGAGCGTCACCGGCCCGTCGCCGTCGATCGAGCGGACGGCGGCCTGCGCATGCAGCGTCACGTTGCGCTCGAACGGCTCGCGGGTGAACCAGCAGGGCGCCGGGCCGAGGAAGCGCCGTGTGACCTCGAGCCGGAACCGCTCCGGCATCAGGTAGAAGAGCAGAGGCAGGCGCGTGCAGAGCACGCTCTTCCAGCTCGGCCCGACAGCCGACATTGGCGACCGGACCCGATCGAGCCATGACCGCTGCTTCGGCGGCGGGTGAAAGCCCAGGCGGGGACGGCGAGTGACGAGGTGGACCTCGACCCCGATGTCGGCGAGGGAGACCGCGGTGTCGACCGCCGAGGCGCCGGCGCCGATCACCGCGACGCGCTGGCCGGGGAAGCGGGAGAGGTCGCCCGCGTTCGCCGAATGCGACAACAGGCGGCTCGGCAAATGACCCCATTCGGGCGGCAACTGGTCGTAGTGGCTGATGCCGACGGCAACGACGACACGACGGAAACGCGCGACCTCGCCGTCCGCCAGGACGACCGTGAAACCATCGCGCGTGCGCCGAATGGCGGTGACCAGCCGCTGGTCCAGATCCGGAACGAAGCGTTCCTGGAACGCCTGGCCGTAATCGCAGAAGGTCTGGAGCGAGACGGGAAGCCCGACATCGTCGTAGGCGATCCCACGTTCCGCGCAGAAGCGCGACAGCGGGTAGGAACCGTCCGGATCATAGAGGCTGGACGCGAAGGGTTCGGACTTCAGCGACATGCCGGCCGGCATCCGCTCGCGCCACACCGCCATCGGCCGGCCGAAAATCCGGAAGGCCACGCCTTGCCGGCGCAGATGCGCGGCCAGCGACAGCCCGTAAGGCCCCGCTCCCACGATCGCGACGTCGGTCGGCTCGCGCTCGCTCGCCGACACTTCTGCTCGAACCGGCGCCGTTCCCAGCGTCCCCATGGGCAACCTTTCTTGTCATGTCCGATGACGTCGTTATAACCGACAGGCGGCTAGATAGAAATTGTTATTTCATCTCTTTTCTGTTGAAATATCTCTCACACGAGACGCGTCTGGATGCGTCCCCGACAGAGGCCTGCAATGACGCCGTCTCGAACGCCCCGGCTGCTTGTCGTCACCACGAGTTGGTGGTTCTCGGATGTCAAGCTCGCGACATCGCTGCGCGACGCAGGATGTGCCGTGAGCATGCTCTGCCCGCCTGGCCATCCTGCCAGAAGCACGCGCCTCGCGGCGCTGTTCACCCAACGCCCGTTCCGTCGGCAGCGCGCGCTGTCGGACGCGATCCGGCGCTCGACGCCCGACCTGATCGTGCCCACCGACGAACGGTCGCGGCGCGATCTGCACCGGCTTCACCGGACCGGCTCGCCGTCGGAACGGCTTCTGGTGGAGCGTTCGCTCGGGCCCGCGGACAGCTACTCGGAACTCACCTCGCGCGACCGCAGCCTGCGCGCCGCCCGGGCGGCGGGTCTGATGGTCGCCGACACGATCGAGGCGGCCTCGCCGGACGTGCTGGCAAGCTGGTCGGGCGGCGGACCGCTGGTCCTGAAATCCGACGGTTCGTCGGGCGGCCGCGGCGTACGCGAGGCCCATGATCCCGCTTCGCTCGACGCGGCCTGGCGTTCGCTGACCCGCCGGCCGAGCCGGCTCGGCGCGCTGAAGCGCTGGTGGGTCAACCGCGACCCGTTCCCCTTCGCCGATCGGCTGGCGCACGGCACGCCGCCGATCACGGGCCAGCGGTGGGTCCGCGTTGAACGCGAACTCGGCCTCGACCGTCGCGGCCAGGATCAGCGCCGCCGCGCAGCCCGCCGGCCCCACCGGGCCCTCGACGGTGATCCGCCTGATCGACCGGCCCGAACTGCTTGCCGGCGCGCGCCGCCTCGGTCTGTCCGGGTTCATCGGCCTCGACTTCATCATCGACGATGCGACCGGGGAGGCGGTGGTGATCGAGATCAACCCGCGCGCAACCCCGCTCGGCGCGTCGGCGATCGGACCGGGGACGCCGGTGGCCGGAGCGGCGCGATCGCTCGGCGCCATCCCGGGCGACGCTGCGGGCGAGCAGGGCGACCTGATCGCCTATTTCCCGGCTGCCTGGCGGGTCGATCCGGCCGACCCTCGCCTGGCGCTCTGCGCGCGCGAGATCCCGAGCAGCGACCCGCCTCTGCTGGCGGAGATGCTCCGAACGCCGTGGGTCGAGCGAAGCGCTCTCGCGATCGTCTTCGCGCGCGCGTCCGCCGTCCTGACCGGCCGGCCAAGGACCCTCGACCTTCCGTTGTCAGCCGTGGCGGCCGTTCACGACTTCCAGCCGCCGGCCCCGGCACGACGGTCGCCCGCAGTGGTCATCGGCCGCAGCGCCAACGCCTGAACGCGCGGGCCAGTCAGTAGGGCTCGACCCGGGTCGTGTGCTGCTCGACGTCCGGCAGGGTGCGCCAGACCGGCAGCAGGGTCCTGGCGTCGAAGGCCGGGAGCTGGTCGGCGATGTGCGCCGAGCCGGGGCGGGACGAATTGCCGTAGCCGAGCAGGGCGCGGGCCTTGGCACCCTGATGGGTGAACTCGACGAGCTGCACGTAGCCGTCGCCGCCGTAGGACCACAGATCGTTGCTGCCGTCCGGCGCCGGGAATGAGTTGACCACGCGGACCGGGCCGAACTTGTCGTCGGGGCCGCTCTCCGGGTCGTCCGACACCGGGATCGGCATGGTGTAGGTCGCGTCATGATCGGCGAGCACGGTCCTGTGGATGTCGCCCCAGGCGACGGCGAGGTCGCCGTAACTGGCCTGCACCTGTTGCGCGGCCTTGATCAGGTCGGGCAGGCATGACGCGGCGTCGGCGAGGCCGACCGGGGTGTCGAGCGGGCGGTTCGCGGTCCAGCCGACGCGGAACCTGGGATGCGGCGAGTAGAAATCGATCGTGTCGTCCCTGGCGATGGCGGGGGCGGTGCTGACGATGTTCCACCAGCGCTCGAACAGGACCGCGCCCTTGCTGGCGGCGTCCGCGCGCCGGTCCCAAGCGGCGAGCACCGCGGCCGCCGAGCGGGCGGTCGGGTCACCTGACGCGGTCGCGGCGAGCAGCAGGTCGGGCAGCACGCGCTGGGCGAGCAGCATGTCGGTCTGCTCCTTGCCGGACAGGAGCTGGTCGGTGGTGAATTTCGGCTGCGACAACAGGAAGCGTGCGGCGTGCTGCGGGCGCATGTCCATCAGTTGCGGGGCGATCCAGGCGGGATGCAGCGCCGGGTCGTTGGTCGGGACCTGGGGAAAGCTCGACGTCCAGGGCGGATCGTTGCTGTTGGCCACGAAGCCGCCCGGCGGGTCGATCGCGCGCGGCAGGCTGAACCAGTCGAGCGTCCGGGTCCAGACGAGGGCGGGATTGCTGCCGTCGAGGATGCCGTCATAGTCGGCCCAGGCGCCGCTTGGCCGGACCGGCTGTCGGCCGCCGAAGACATACATCACGTGGCCGTCGCGGTCGGCGTAGATCACGTTGAAGAACGGCATCTGCAGGAACGAATTGGCGAGGATGAACTCGCCGATGTTGCGCGAGGCGATCATGCCCCAGTACTGGGTGACGAGCGATGGCTGGTCGAGACCGGCGACGCGCAGCGCGAGCGCCGTCGAGCCGTTGCGGGCGACGATCGGGCCCTGCACAGTGGCGAAGATGTCCACGGTGCGGCTGTCGAGCGAGCCGTCGGAGGCGCGCACCTTGATGGTGTCGGTGCGGTGCTCGAGTGGTCGCCGGCCGCCGCCATAGTCGTAGGTGCCGTCGGCGTCGAGCGTGACCTGGTAGAGGTTGGCGTTCTGGATGGTGTTGTTGGTGTGGGTCCAGCCGAGATAGTCGGTGTAGCCGATGCCGAGGAAGGGCGAGCCCAGGAACGCGACGCCGCTCGCGTTCAGATCCGGCGCGCCGGGATCGCCGATGACGAGATTGGCTTCCATCCATTGATAGAGACCGAGACCGGGGATCGGCTGGTTGTTGCCCCAGGGCAGATGCGGGTTGCCCATCAGGATGGCGTTGCCGGTCGTGCTCTTCGACGGCTCGATCGCCCAGCCGTTGGAGCCGCCAGGTGTGAAGCTCCGCCGGAGCTCATTGGCCGCCGCCAAGCCGCCGGACTGCCAGGCGGCGATCAGCCCGGGCAGATTGTCCTGCTGCGGCATGAAATTGAAGTGGATCGTGTTCTGCTCGCCGGCCGTGACGTCGGTGGGGACGAAGGGCAGGACGCGACGGATGGTCGGGTCGATCGTGTCGCCATGACGGGCGGCGTATTCGTTGACGCCGGCGGCGAAGGCCTCGATGACGGCGCGCTGGAACAGGCCGCCACGACGCAGCCAGTCTTCGGCCCGCGCCGGGATGTTCTCGGTGCGGACCTGGATATCGTTGGCGACGTTGGCGTTGCCGGCGCCGGGGCCGAAATACTCGGCCGACCGGCCGCGGGCGTTGGCGACGTTGGTCAGCAGGGTCTCGGCATGGTTCTCCATCTCGGCGTAGCCGAGGCCGCGCACCACGGTCAGCAGGTCTGGACCGTAGATGTGCGGGATGCCGTAGGTGTCCCAGCGGATGTCGGCAGGCGCCGTTGCCGCGGTCGCCGCGCCGGGTGCGGCGAGCGCTCCGGCCAGCAGGATCGAGCGCCATGGCGAGATTGCGGGCATTTTTCTGTCCCTTGTCATTGCGTGAACGTTACAGTCCCGGTTCGTCGGCGGCAAGCGCATGGAGCGCGCCCGCCACCTGCTGTAAGCAGACTGCATGGCAGAAGACCCCTATACGGTGCTGGGCGTCGCCCGCGACGCGCCGGCCGCCGACATCAGGCGGGCGTTCCACAAGCTCGCCAAGAAGTGGCATCCCGACCTCAATCCCGGCGACAAGCAGGCGGAAGCGCGGTTCAAGTCGATCACCGGCGCCAACGAGCTGCTGTCCGACCCGGAGCGGCGAGCCGCGTTCGACCGCGGCGAGATCGACGCCAGCGGACAACCCAACCAGCCGCCGCCGAACTATCGCAGCCATGCCGAAGGGGCGCAGGGCGCGCGGTATCGCACGACCTCCGGGGGATGGGCCGAGGACGATCTGGGCGACATCTTCGGCGACCTGTTCGGCAGGCGCGCGCGTCCGGGCGGCCCGGCGGCCGGACGGGACGAGAGGTATGCGCTGACGGTGGATTTCCTCGACGCGGTGAACGGCGCCACCAGGCGGCTGACGCTGCCCGACGGCCGGAACCTGGACGTGAAGGTCCCGGCCGGCCTGGAGAACGGACAGACGCTGCGGTTGCGCGGCAAGGGGAGTTCCGGGAGCGGCGGCGGCCCGGACGGCGACGCGCTGATCGAGGTGACGGTGGCCGAGCATCCGTTCTTCCGGCGCGAGGGATCGGACATTCATCTCGAGCTGCCGGTGACGCTGCGCGAGGCGGTGCTGGGGGCGAAGGTCGACGCGCCGACGCCCGGCGGCCCGGTGGCGCTGACGGTTCCGAAACAGTCGGACAACGGACGGCAGCTGCGCCTGCGAGGCCGCGGCGTTCCCGCCGGCGGCGGCCGAACGGCGGGCGATCTCTACGTCACGCTGCGGGTGACGATCGGCGCGCCGGATCCGGCGCTGGAGGAGTTCCTGCGCACCCGGACCGAAGTCGACGCCGATCCACGCCGAGCCATGGAGGCGAAATGATCACCGTCGAGGCGCTCTGTGTGCAGGTGCGCGGCCTGCGGCGCGAGGACGTCGAACGCTGGATCGAGGAGGCCTGGATCACGCCCGACGGGGCGGCAGAGGGCTACGTCTTCCGCGAGATCGACGTGGCACGGGTGCGGCTGATCGTCGAGCTGCGCGATCATCTGCGGCTCGACGAGGAGGCGCTCCCGGTGGTGCTGTCGCTGATGGACCAGCTCTACGAGGAGCGCCGGCGGCTGCGCCGTGTCCGCGATGCGCTTGCGGCTGTCTCCGAGGAAGCGCGAAGCGCGCTCAGTCGGTATCTGGGCCAGGGCTCGACCCCCGACCGATCCCACTCGTAGATGCGGGTCCGGGGGCGCCTGCCCCCGGCGGGGTTCAAGGGGCGGAGCCCCTTGCCTTCACGAGTGCCCGTTGGGGTGGCCGATGATGCGCGCCTCGAACGCGTCGGTGGTCACGGTCCGACCGAACGAGCGGAGCAGTTCGAGGAACGCCTCGTGGTGCAGATGGTCGGTGTCGGTCAGCGTGCCGTCGATGTGGAACAGCAGCCAGGGATTCGGGTTCATTGGGCGCGCTCCCAGCCGCGTTCGGCTTCCCGCCAGTAGGCGAGCGCGTGGCCGTCGTCCTTGGCCGCCTTCCAGCGGCGGCGGGCGGCGGCGACCGCATCCGGGTCGCGCCCGTCGAACAGGTCGAACACGCGGGCGAAGCGCCCCAGATGACGGCTCGGCCCTCCTAGGAGGAACAGGAAGCGCGCCCCGTTCGGAGCGCCGTCGTCGAAGGCGTCGGTCTCGGTGAGCCAGACCGGCTGCAGGTCGGCATTCCCCGTCCGCCCGGTGCCGTGCGGCAGCCATTCGATGTCGGTCTGCCGCCAGAGCGCGTCGTCGAGCGAGCGCACGCGCTCGGCGTCCGGGGCGAGCACGACCGCCCGGTCACCGGACCGCAGGGTGCGGTCGAGCAGCCTGGCGAGCGCACGGTCGGGGGTCTGCCGGGTGAGGTGGTAGAAGCCGATCTCGGTCATCGGCCTTCGTAATGGTCGGCGACGAGCCGGTCGAGCAGGCGGACGCCGAACGCGGTCGCGCCCTTCGGAGTGGTGGGCGCGTCCTTGCTTGCCCAGGCGGTGCCGGCGATGTCGAGATGCGCCCAGGGCACGTCGCCGACGAAACGCTTGATGAAGTGCGCCGCGGTGATCGAGCCGCCGGGCCTGCCGCCGATATTCTTCATGTCGGCGATCGGGCTCTCGAGCGCCTTGTCGTGGGCATCGTCGAGCGGCATCCGCCAGACCTTCTCGCCGGTGTCCTCGCCGGCGCGGGACAGGCGGCCCGCGAGTTCGTCGTCGTTGGAGAACAGGCCGGCATGTTCATGGCCCAGGCTCACGATGATGGCGCCGGTCAGCGTCGCGAGATCGACGATGGCGCGCGGATGGAAGCGGTCGCGCGCGTACCAGATCACGTCGGCGAGAACGAGGCGGCCCTCGGCGTCGGTGTTGATGACCTCGATCGTCTGGCCGGACGCGCTGCGGACGATGTCGCCGGGGCGTTGCGCATCGCCGGAGAGCATGTTCTCGACCAGGCCGAGCAGGCCGACCGCGTTGACCCTGGCGCGGCGGCCGGCGAGTGCGGCCATCAGGCCGGCGACGGCGCCGGCGCCGGCCATGTCCCATTTCATGTCCTCCATGCCGGCGGCCTGCTTGATCGAGATGCCGCCGGAGTCGAACGTGACGCCCTTGCCGACGAAGGCGACCGGCGCCTCGTCGTCGCCGCCGCTCCAGCGCATCACCACCAGGCGCGGCTCGTTGTCGCTGCCCTGGGCGACGCCGAGCAGGGCGCCGAAACCGAGCTGCGCCATCTCCTCGCGGCCGAGCACCTCGACCTCGAGACCGTCGCCGGCCAGCGCCTCGCAGCGTTCGGCGAATGCGACCGGGGTGAGCACGTTGGCTGGCTCGCTGACCAGCTCGCGGGCGAGGAAGACGCCGCGCAGGACGGCGCTCGCCACGCCCCAGGCCGCCCCGGCGGCCTCCGGGTCGGGGGCGCGCCCG
>CAXTUK010000026.1:8815-15451 GCA_964247395.1 uncultured Acetobacteraceae bacterium | reverse complement strand
AATCGGCACACGAGAATGGGCAACGGTCAACTTCTAGGGCGGTTGGTATTACCTGGCATTTGTTCTCAGCGCAGTTTCGGATGATTTGTCGACTATCGTAACGTGGCGTTCCGGTCACGGATCCGGTGCTACTCGGTCAACTTTTGCCCGCCAAGCTATCCCGATGCCTTGGGATTATGCGGAGGCCAATCCTTTTGCTGGGGCCGCTGGCGATTTCTCAAGTTCATTCGATGCGATCGCAAGAGTCATTACGGCGTCACCGGCAGGAGGGTTGGGAAATGTTAACTTGATGGACGCCAGATTACTCGGAAATGGAATGAAAATAGTTGTCTCTACTGATCCGCCTTACTATGACAATATCAGTTACGCTGAACTTTCAGAATTCTTCTATGTCTGGCTTAGACGCGCACTCTCTGGGATATGGCCTGATCTCTTTCGACGCCTAAGCACACCCAAAGATGAGGAGCTCATTGTCACGCCATACCGGCATGGCGGCCGTGAAGGTGCAGAGGCGTTCTTTATCGAAGGCATGAGCGAGGCCCTTACTGGGATGCGCGAGGCCACCACTCCCGGGGAACCGCTGGCGATTTATTACGCATTCAAACAGGCCGAGGCGGGTGATGATGGAGTCACATCCGCTGGATGGGCGTCGTTTTTGCAAGCGGTAGTTGACGCTGGTCTGAATGTAGACGGTACATGGCCTGTTAGGACGGAGCGTGGCGCGCGCAGCGTCGGTATCGGTACAAACGCCTTGGCTTCCTCGATAGTTCTCGTATGCCGCAAACGCCCCAGCGGCGCCGACGTGATCACACGTGCCGACTTCATCCGCGCTCTGAAGCGCGAGATGCCCGCCGCCATCGACGCGATTCGCAAGGCTGGCGTTGGCCCCGTCGACATGCAGCAGTCTGTGATCGGTCCCGGAATGGGTGTGTTCTCTCGGCACGCCAAGGTGCTCGAAGACGATGACAGCGCGATGAGCGTCAAGACCGCGCTGGCCGTCATCAACCGCGTCTGGGAGGAGATAGAGAACGAGCTTGACCAAGCGTTCGACCCGGAGACGCAGGTCGCCTTGGCGTGGTATGCGACCTATGGGTTCGACGCGCGCGCCTCGGGCGAGCTGATCACGCTCACCACCGCCAAGAACACCTCTGATCGGGCGCTGTTCGCGTCCGGCGTGTTCAAGGACATGAAGGGCAAGGCCGAGCTGACCCCCCGCGCGAGGAATTGCCGCCCGGCTGGTCGCCCGCAAGCGACAAGACGCTGACCACCTGGGAGTGCGTGCAGCACACCGCCCGCGTGCTCAACGCGGCCGACGGCGGCGGCGAGGCGGCTGCGGCGCTGGTGGCGCAAATGGGGCAGAAGGCGGAGGAGGCCCGCGCCCTCGCCTACCGCCTGTTCGAGATCGCCACCAACAAGGGCTGGGCCGCCGAGGCGCTGGTCTACAACGAGCTAGCGCAGGAGTGGACCAAGCTGGAGGATCGCGCGGCGACGCTCGATGACGCGGGCCGCGCGCCCGGCCCGAACCAGACCGCCTTCGCCTTCGAGGGGACCGCGTGATGTCGACCGAAAAGGAAACCCTCCAGCGCGTCCAGGGCGGCCTCTACCACCTGCGCCGCGGCCTCACGCCCTTCGTCGAGGCCCGGATGAAGGCGCGCCACGGCGCGAACTGGCTTGGCTACGCCAGCCGCGCGGCCGGCGGCTCGACCAGCGCGGCGCTCGACGAGTACGGCCTGCTCAAGACCATGATCGACAACTGGCGCGACGCGTTCGACGACGCCTTCGGGCGTAACGACAAGCACAAGGTCCGCAACTTCACCTCAATGGCGCTGGAGGCGCGCAACGCTACCTCGCACCTGTCGATCCCGCTGCAGGACGACGAGGCGCTCCGCTACCTCGACGCCATTCACTGCCTGCTGAAGGCGGTGAAGGCGCCTGCGGCCGAAGTGAACGAGGCGAAGGCGCTCTACGACGCCCAGCGCCGCTCGGGCTTCGGCTCTGCCGAACCGTCAGCCACGGCCACCGCCTCTCCTGCTGCCGCCATCGCGCGCCCCACCCTGTCGCTCGGCGCTGGGCCCGCAGCTCCTTTGGAGACAGGACCGGCAAAGGCGCTCCGGCCCTGGATCGAGGTGGCGCTGCCGCACCCGGACGTGCTCGCCAACCGCTTCAAGGAGGCGGAGTTCGCAGCCGACCTGTTCGCCGTGGATGCCGGCCACGCCGGCGAGGATTACGCTAGCCCGGAGAATTTCTTCCGCATCACCTTTCTAACGGAAGGGCTGCGCCGCATCCTGACCTCCAGCCTGCAGCGGCTGTCGGGGAGCGGCGGCGATCCGGTGATCGGCCTGCAGACCGCCTTCGGCGGCGGCAAGACCCACACCATGCTGGCCGTCTATCACCTCGCCAAGTCGCGCGACCTGTCGCTGCTGGAAGGCGTGGGGCCGCTGTCCGAGAAGGCCGGCGTGACGGGCTGGACGGCACCGAAGGTGGCCGTGTTCGTCGGCACGTCGAAGGGCGCGGACACCTCGCTGATCCTGCGGGACGGGCCGAAGGTCCACACGCTCTGGGGCTACATCGCCTGGCGGATAGCCGGGCAAGCCGGGCTCGACCTGATGGCCGAGGCCGAGGCGGCGCGGACCAACCCCGGATCCGACCTGCTGGTCGAGCTGTTCAAGCTCTCCGGCCCGACGCTCATTCTGCTCGACGAACTCGTCGCCTATGCGCGCCAGCTCTCGGAGGATCGCTTCGAGGCGTTCTTGTCCTTCATTCAGTCGCTCACCGAGGCGGCCAAGATGGCGCCCGGCGTGCTGATCATCGGCTCGCTGCCCGAGAGCGTGGCCGAGGCCGGCGGCCCGAACGGCGAAGCCGCGCTGCTGCGGCTCGAGAAGGTGTTCGGCCGCGTCCAATCGGCTTGGCTGCCGGCGTCGGGCGACGAGACTTACGAGATCATCCGCCGCCGCCTGTTCCAGACGCTCGACGCTGACGGCGAGCGCGCGCGAGACGACACGGTCAAGGCGTTCGCCGACCTATACAAGAACAACCCTGCCGAGTTTCCGCCTGAAGCGAAAGAGGCGCGCTACCGCGACCTGCTGAAGCTGTCCTATCCGATCCACCCGGAGCTGTTCGACCGGCTGTCGAAGGATTGGGCGAGCCTGGAGAAGTTCCAGCGCACCCGCGGCGTGCTGCGCTTCATGGCCAATGTGGTCGGCACGCTCTGGCAGATGCAGGTCAGCGATCAGCTGATCACACCCGCCCGCGTGCCGATCTCGCACGAGCGCGTGCGGGCGAGCGGCCTCTACCCGCTCGATTCGAACTACAACGCCGTGGTCGACAAGGAGGTCGACGGCGAGAGCTCGCTGCCGGCGCGCATGGAGGCGAACCCGTCGCGCCGCATCTCCCAGCTGCGCGCCGCGACCCGCGCCGCCCGCGCCGTGTTCGTCTGCTCCGCGCCGCTGGTCGGCCGCCCCAACGCCGGGCTGACCGGGCCGGGGCTGCGGCTCGCCTGCGCCGAACCGGGCGACCAGCTCGCCATCTTCGGCGAGGCGCTGCGCGAGCTGACCGAACGCGCGACCTATCTCTTCGAGGAAGCCGGCCGATACTGGTTCTCGACCCAGCCGACCCTGAACCGCCTGGCCGACGACCGCGCGAAGGCGCTGCCGGATCACGAAGTGAACGAGGCGATCGTCAAGGTGCTGCGCGAGGACGGCGCGACCAAGGCCGGCTTCCATCGCGTGTTCGCGGCACCCGACGATCCGATCCGTCACGGACACCCTGATGCGCTGCCGCTCGGCGCAGCGCCGATGCCGCAACACCCTGCTGTTCGTCGCCGCCGACGAGGCGCTGCTGGCGACGGCGCGCGAGGTGACGCGCAAGGCCATCGCCTGGCAGTCGATCTGCGACGACCGGCGCTTGCAGGACCAGCTGAACCGCGCCCAGATCGACGACACCAGGGAGAAGGCCAGGACGAGCCGCGACGGCGCGGCCAAGGCCGTCCGGCTGGCCTGGAGCCACATTCTGTTCCCCATCCAGGCGGCGGCCGCCGGGACGGCCTTCGACCTCGATCACCTTTCGATCGCGTCCAAGGATCGCGCCGCGATCCCCGCCGCCGTGTACGAGAAGGCCGGCCCGCGGGGCGACAGCATCGCCAAGGAAACGCTCGGCAGCGACGCGCTCGCGCTGCACCTGAAACGCCTCTGGCCCGAAGAGCGGCCGCACTTGGCCATCGCGGAGGTGGCGGACTGGTTCACCTCCTACGCTTATCTCCCGAAGTTGCGCGACCGCGTCGTGCTGGAGAACGCGATCCGGGACGCCGTCGGCAAGCTCGACCCGGCGTTCGGCTACGCCGACCGCTTCGACGAGGCAGCCGAAACCTATGCCGGCTTGGCCTGGGCCAAACGTGCTCCCGAAATCTTCTCACCCATGGCGGTTCTGGTGCAGCCGGAGATTGCCGCTGCACGAGCCACCCCGCCTCCGAAGACGCCGGCGTTCGGGGAAGCTCGATCGGAAGGCAAGGAGGGGGAGGCCGGAACGCCGCCGATCGCTGAGAACGGCGAACTTGCGTTCGTCGGTCCCCGCAAACCGCATCGCTTCTTCGGCACGGTGGAGCTCGATATGGTTCGGCCCGTGAAGGCGTTCGATGCCGTCCTCAACGCAGTCGTCATGGAGCTGCAGCGCACCCAGGACGCCAAGATAAAGGTCACCGTTGAGATCGACGCAGCATCCGACATCGGGTTTAACGATGCGGATGTCGGTGTCGTGAGGGATAATGCTCGGCAACTGAAGTTTAAGTCCGACTCGACCGGCTTTGACTGATCGACCGAGCAATGATTGGAACATTGCTCGACTTTCTTCAGCCCGATCTGCCTGGCCCGAAGCCCCGGAAGGCCACACCGCCTGCATCGACTAATAAGACTTTCCCGTTTGATCCGTCTCGACAATGACGTCCGCGACATCCTCGCCTCCGAAGCCCGCGCCCGCGGGCCGATGCCGGCTGACCAGCCGCTCGCCCTCCTCGCCGGCCAGATCGAGCCTCGTCCTGCGATCACACCCGGGGGGACAGCCAGGACTCTGGCCTCAGCTACATCTAACCGGCAATTCCTTGATCGATATCGCTCTACTTGATACTTTCAGCTCATGAACGTGACCCCCGACCAGATACGCGCCGCCCGAACCCTGCTCCGTGTCGAGCAGGCCGAGCTCGCTCGTCGCGCCCACGTCTCCATCGTCACCATTCGCCGGCTGGAGGCCGTTGACGGCACCACCCGCGTCACGCCCACAACCCTGAGCGGCGTCCGCGCGGTCCTCGAACAGGCTGGCGCCGAGTTCATCCCGGACGGTGTCCGCCGACGCCGCGTCGCCCCGCCGGACGCCGCCACCCTTTTCGAGGACCTCCGCGCCATCAGCCTGCGAAGCGCCGAGCGCCTGCAGGACGAGACGCTGACCGACGCCGACCTGTACGACGAGGACGGACTGCCCGCGTGATCGTGGCCGACAGTTCGGCCCTCATCGCCATCCTCCGTCGCGAGCCCGAAGCAGACCCCTTCCTGCATATCATCGCCGCGGCCGGGACCTGCCTGCTTTCCTCCGTCAGCCTGCTCGAAACCAGCATGGTGGTGGCCGGACGCACCGGCCGCGCGTCCAACTGGATCGAGCTCGACGCGCTGATCGCGCGGGCAGCGATGCAGGTCGTGCCGCAGGATGCGGAGCAGGTGGAAGAGGCGAGGGGAGCCTTCCTTCGATTTGGCAAGGGCCGCCACCCGGCCGGTCTGAACCTCGGCGATTGCGCATCCTACGCGCTGGCCAAGACCCGCGACCTGCCGCTCCTCTTCAAGGGCGACGATTTCGCGAGAACCGACTTCACCGCAGCGGCGTGACGCACGTCCCGCGATCCGAAAAACCCTTCACGCCCGCGCTGAAGACACCGCATCCTGCCCTCGAGAGTCTGCGGGCTGCCGCCCATGGCGCCCGCCAGCGGTTCCACCTCGCTCAATACTCGACCCTCGAACTGCTGCGTATCTGCGCCCACGGCATGCTCGCGCAGGGAGACTACGCGACGCGCCAGCGCGCTGACCGCGACGATAACCCCCTGACCGACTGCCGACCATCTGCCAGTGTGGCCGTCATCTCGGCACAGGGGCAGGAGCATGCCAAGGCGTTTCATCGATCTATCGGTGCCGCTCGAGAACGACGTGCTCGCCGATCCGCCCGGCTACGGTCCCGTCCTGGGCTACCACGACCACGTCGAAGGGGCCGCCCACCTCGCCGAAGCCTTTCCGGGCCTGCGCCCGCAGGATCTGCCCGAAGGCCAGGGCTGGGCGTTCGAGCGGGCGCAGATCTCCACCCACAACGGGACCCACATGGACGCGCCCTGGCATTATCACGCGACCCAGGACGTCCCAGCCGGGTGGCCCGCGTCGCGCGATGACGATCGACGAACTGCCGCTCGACTGGTGCTGGCGCCCCGCGGTGAAGCTGGATTTCCGGCAGTTCGCCGACGGCTACGTCGCGGGCGCCGCGGACGTCGCGCGCGAGCTTGACCGGATCGGCCACCTTCAGCCGCTGGAGGCTAGCCTCCGAGCAGGCTCCTCTACCGCCGCCCGCCCACCTCATCGAGGTGCTCCAGCAGATCCGCCGGATCCTCGT
>CAXTUK010000026.1:0-8805 GCA_964247395.1 uncultured Acetobacteraceae bacterium | reverse complement strand
CCCCCCCCCCCCCCCCCCCCCCCACCCCCCCCCCCCACCCCACCCCCCCCCCCCCCCCCCCCCCCCCCCCCCCCCCCCCCCCCCCCCCCCGCCAGCATGTCCCAGATCGCGTCCCCCACGATCACCGAGTGCTCGATGGCCGCGTCCAGCCTGCGCGCCGCCTCCACGAACAGGTCGGGATCGGGCTTGGCGTATTTCACCTGGTCGCGCGTCACTACCGGCACCTGGCTTACGTCCACCCCAAGCGCCGCCAGGTTGACCGACGCCGTCTCCATCCGCCCGCTCGTCGCGATCGCCCACTTGATGTCGCCCGCCGTCAGCTGCGTCAGCAGCTCGCGCGCGCCGGGCAGCGGCCGGATCGCCGCCCCGTGCCGCTGATACGCCTCCCGATGCCCCGCCCTGAGCCGGTCCACCTGCTCCTGGCTGAACGTCCGCCCCGTCTCGCGCAGCAGCTGGTTCATGAACAGGCCGCCGCTCATCCCGATCCGCCGGTGGATCCGCCACACCGAAAGCTCGATCCCTTCCGCGTCCAGCGCATCCTTCCACGCCAGCACGTGTTGATAGACGCTGTCCACCAGCGTCCCGTCGAGATCGAACAGGAAAGCGCTCTCGATCCGCATCGCGTCAGGTTATCGGCGCCCTCGAGCTAAGGAAAGCACCATGGAGATCACCCGCGCCGGCGCCAAGCCCTCCGCCGCCGGACCGCCGGCATGGTTCACCGGCACGGTCCGCATCGACCCGCTGTTCGCCGCGCCCGATCCGGCACGCGCCATCGGCGCCCTCGTCACCTTCGAGCCGGGCGCGCGCACCGCCTGGCACACCCACCCGCTCGGACAGACCCTGATCGTCACCGCGGGCGCCGGCCGCGCCCAGCGCGACGGCGGCCCGATCGAGCCCATCCGCCCCGGCGACGTGGTCTGGTTCGCACCCGGCGAGAAGCACTGGCACGGCGCCGCACCCACCACCGCCATGAGCCACATCGCCATCCAGGAGCAGCAGGACGGCTCCCCCGTCGACTGGATGGAGCACGTCACCGACGCGCAATATGCCGCTTCCGCGCCCTAGGCCTGCGTCCCCGCCGGCGCGTTCTCGCCGAGGAACTCCGCCAGCCGGCGGAACTGCGCGGCCCGCGGATCCGACCCGCGCCACGCCAGACCCACCGTCCGCCGCGCCCGGTCGTCCGCGATCGCGCGCGTGCTGATCAACCCGTCCCAGTCCCGACCGTCGCGCACCGCCATCAGCGGCAGCAGCGAGAAGCCTTCGCCCGCCGCGATCATGTGACGCAGCATCTCCAGGCTGCTCGCCTGACGCACCCGGCCGCCGCGCGCCGGCCGCTCGCCCACCCGGCACAGCGCGATGGTCTGGTCGCGCAGGCAGTGCCCCTCCTCGAGCAGCAGCAGATCGTCCCCCACCAGGTCGTCCAGCCCCAGCCGGTCCCTCGTCTCCAGCGCATGCCCCGCCGGCGCCGCCAGATGGAACGGCTCGGAGAACAGCGCCACCGCCGTCAGCCCGTCCTCCCCCAGCGGCAGCGCCGCCAGCACTGCGTCCAGCCGTCCCGCCCTCAGCTCGTCCACCAGCACCGGCGTCTTCGCCTCCACCAGCGCCATCTCCAGCGCCGGGAACCGCTCGCGCACCGACCGCAGCAGCGACGGCAGGTAGTACGGACCCAGCGTCGGGATCACCCCCAGCCGCAGCTCCCCGAGCGGCGTCTCGCTCTGCCCGATCCCCATCTCCAGCAGCGTCCGCGCGTGCCGCAGCACCGTCCCCGCCTGGCGCAGCAGGTCCACGCCCTCGATCGTCGGCGCCACCCGCCCGCGTGCCCGCTCGAACAGCGTCACCCCGAGCAGGCTCTCCAGCTTGCGCACCTGCTCGCTCAGCGCCGGCTGGCTCACCCCGCAGGCGCTCGCCGCCCGGCCGAAATGCCGATGCTCGGCCACCGCCAGCGCATACTCCAGATCCCGCAGCGACAGCCCGCCCAGCGATGACAACCGATAACCTCCGCCGATCGACAAGATAGGTAATATCGACTTCCCCTATCAACCCGACCCGCTAGGATCCATTGATCAAGCTTCTGGAGGCCCGATGTCCGACACCACCCGCCTGACCACGACCGCCGGCAATCCGGTCGCCGACAACCAGAACAGCATCTCGGCCGGCCCCCGCGGCCCGTTGCTGCTACAGGATTATCAGCTCATCGAGAAACTCGCGCACCAGAACCGCGAGCGCATCCCCGAGCGCGTCGTCCACGCCAAGGGCTCGGGCGCCTACGGCACGCTGACCATTACCAACGACGTCACGAGATACACCAAGGCGAAGCTGTTCAGCGAGGTCGGCAAGCAGACCCGCGCCCTGCTGCGCTTCTCCACGGTCGCCGGCGAGCGCGGCGCCGCCGACGCCGAGCGCGACGTGCGCGGTTTCTCGATCAAGCTCTACACCGAGGAGGGCAACTGGGACATCGTCGGCAACAACACGCCCGTCTTCTTCGTCCGCGACCCGGTCAAGTTCCCCGACTTCATCCGCACCCAGAAGCGCCATCCGAAGACCAACATGCGCTCGGCCACCGCGATGTGGGACTTCTGGTCGCTCAGCCCGGAGAGCCTGCACCAGGTCACCATCCTGATGTCCGACCGCGGCCTGCCCCAGGGCTACCGCTTCATGAACGGCTACGGCAGCCACACCTTCAGCTTCATCAACGCCGCCAACCAGCGCACCTGGGTCAAGCTGCACTTCAAGTCCATGCAGGGCCACAAGCACTGGACCAACGACGAGGCCAACGCGATCATCGCCACCGATCGCGAGAGCGCCCAGCGCGACCTGTTCGAGTCGATCGAGAAGGGCGACTTCCCGAAGTGGCGCTTCTGCATCCAGGTGATGACCGACGACCAGGCGAAATCCTTCAAGTACAACCCGTTCGACCTCACCAAGGTGTGGGGGCACAAGGATTTCCCGCTCATCGAGGTCGGCGTGCTCGAGCTCAACGAGAACGCCGAGAACTACTTCGCCGAGATCGAGCAGTCCTCGTTCTCGCCGTCAAACATCGTCCCCGGCGTCGGCTTCTCGCCCGACAAGATGCTCCAGGGGCGCCTGTTCGCCTACGCCGACGCCCACCGCTACCGCGTCGGCACCCACTACGAGATGCTGCCCGTCAATCGCCCGATCGCGCCCGTCAACACCTATCACATGGATGGCTCGATGCGGTTCGACAGCCCGCGCGGCACCGACGCCTACTACGAGCCCAACTCGTTCAACGGTCCCGTCCAGGACAACACCCAGGACGAGCCGCCGCTGCACCTCGACGGTGACGCCGCCCGATACGACCACCGGACCGGCAACGACGACTACACCCAGGCCGGCGACCTGTTCCGCCTCATGGACGCGGCGCAGCAGCACCGTCTCGTCACCAACGTGGCCGCCGCCATGCAGGGCGTCCCGCGGGAGATCGTCGAGCGGCAGCTCGCGCATTTCCGCCGGGCCGACCCCGCCTACGGCGCCGGCGTCGCCGAGGCGCTCGAGACCACGCACGTCGCCCCCGACAACTCGGCTCCCAGGCAGGCGTCGGAGCACCCGACCCCCGCCCAGGCCGCCGAGTAGCCGGCGGGACCAGGGCTGTCCGTCAGGACAGCCCCGCGTCCTCCCGCGCCCGATTGCTCAGCGCCGCGAAATCCAGCTCGCCATCCCCCCGCGCCATGCTGGCCAGGAACCGGTCGCGCAGCAGCGACGCCATCGGCAGCGCCACACCGAACGCGTCCCCAGCCTCCAGCATCAGCGCGTTGTCCTTCATCCCGAGCGCCATCGCACCGCCCGGCGGCGAGAAGTTCCGGTCAAGCACCAGCCGCCCGTAGTTCCTGTGCACCGGCGCCGAACAGAAGCTCCCGCTCAGCACCTCGAACAGGGTCTCCGGCGACACTCCTGCGCGCTCGTTGAGCGCGAACAGCTCCGAGAACTGCTCGATCGTCGAGAAGATCATGAAGTTGGCCGACAGCTTCACCAGGTTCGCGTGCCACGGCGCGTCGCCCACCACGAACACCCGCTG
This sequence comes from uncultured Acetobacteraceae bacterium, assembly GCA_964247395.1. Lineage (GTDB taxonomy): Bacteria > Pseudomonadota > Alphaproteobacteria > Acetobacterales > Acetobacteraceae > CAXTPV01. Next base: position 4,772 of record CAXTUK010000026.1, on the reverse strand, counting down.
CCCGAGCTGCTCCAGCGCCGGCAGCGCCTTCGCCCGAGCCGCCTCCGCCCCCGCCAGCATCACATACAGCTGTCCCGCCTCGATCGACGGCGGCCGGCCCAGCACGGTCGCCGATACGAAGTCCTGCCCCCGCCTGCCGTGCCCGGCTTGCAGCGCGCGCGCCAGCGCCACCGAGATCGTGCTGCACGACGCATGCACCGCCCCGCGCGCCATCCCCGCCGCCACGCCGTCCTCGTCCAGCACCACCGCGCGCAACGCCTCGTCGTCCGCCACCATCGTGATCACCAGCGCCGCCCCGTCCGCCGCCTCCGCCGGCGTGTCCGCCTCTCGCGCGCCACGCTCCACCAGCGCGTCGGCTTTCCCCGACGACCGGTTCCAGACCGAGACCTCGTTCCCTGCCTCGATCAGCCGCATCGCCATCCGCGAGCCCATCGGCCCCAGCCCCGCCACCGCGATCCTCATCGCTCCTCCGCACCGGCGGCGGCTGGACGATCCCGCCCGCCGCCGCCATGTTCGCAACCACTCCGATCGAGGTAACGTCATGGATGCAGCCGTCGTTCAGGCCGCCGACCACAGGGCCCGCCACTGGACCAGTCCCGAGCCGGGCCCGTTCGGCCACGGCAGCGACCGCCAGAAGCAGGCCGCCTGCGCGATGTTCGCCGAGACCTTCAACCCCTACAAGCCATCCGTCATCGATTGGCCGGTTCTCGACGACGAGGCCCGCACCCGCATCACCAGCCTGCCGATCTGGGACATCGCGGTGCAGACCGAGGGCAAGGCGCGCCTGCGCATGCTCAGCTACGCCGACGCGCTTACCGACCCCGACTGGAAGCAGGCGATCGGCGACAACGGCTGGGAGGAGGGCCGCCACAAGGAGGTCCTCCACAACATGGTCGCCTTCTACGGCATCGAGCTCGAACCCGAGCCGCCCTACATCGAACCCCGCGACGCCGAGTGGGCCTACATGGTCACCGGCTTCTCCGAGTGCATCGACAGCTTCTTTGCCTTCGGCCTGTTCGAGACCGCACGCCGCTCCGGCCTCTTCCCGCCCGAGCTCGTCGACACCTTCGAGCCCGTCATGCAGGAGGAATGCCGCCACATCCTGCTGTTCGCCAACTGGGTCGCCTGGCAGCGCCATCACCTGAACGCGCTCAAGCGGATCGCCTTCGAGGCGCGCGTCGCCGCGGTCTGGGTGTTCCTCGGCCTCGAGCGGATCAACATGTCGCGCGGCCTCGACGGCGGCAATCCGCGCGCGACGAACCCTCAGGACAACAACTTCACCGTCACCGGCAGCAAGGCCGTCAGCGACATCGAGCTCAGCGTCCCCGACCTGATGGCGCTCTGCCTCGAAGAGAACGACCGCCGCTTCTCCGGCTACGACCCCCGCCTCCTGCGTCCCACCACCATGCCGACCCTGGTCCGCACCGCGCTCGCCGTGATGCGCACCTGGGCCGGCCTCAAATCCGTGCCGCGCCGCTACCGCCGCCAACCCGCAGGAGCCACAGCTTGAAGATCAAGGTCGGGTCCGAAGCCCACAAGGAACTGTTCTGCCGCCAGTTCATCGAGACCCACATCAATTTCGATCCGCCGGCGCTGCCGTGGCCCGACCTCACCCCCGAGGAGCACGCGCGCCTCAAGGGCGTCCCGTTCTGGCAGGAGGTCTACCACACCGAGCGTCGCGCCGGCGCCATCGTCAAGGCTTTCACCCCGCACGTGCGCGACCCGCTGGTCCGCGAGGCCGTGGCGCTGCAGGGCGTCGAGGAGACCCGCCACGCCAGGCTGCTGCAGACCATGATCGAGCGCTACGACATCGACGCCACCGAGCAGCCGCTCGAGCAGTTCCCCGCCAGGCTCGAGATCGCCTTCATCGATTTCGGCTTCGGCGAATGCCTCGACGCCTTCCTCGGCTTCGGCGCCTTCAAGACCGCGCGCGAGAGCAAGTTCCTCCCCGAAGGCATGTTCGAGATCTTCGACATGCTCATGCTCGAGGAGACCCGCCACATCGTCTTCTTCATCAACTACATGGCGTGGCGCCAGGTGCAGCAGGGCAGGGGCTTCCTGCCCGTCCGCAGCGTCACCAACGCTTATTTCTACGCCCGCGCCGCCAGGCGCCTGACCGGCATGGTCGGCCGCGGCAAGCAGCAGAACGACGGCCGCAACTTCGCCGTCACCCAGGCCAACATGTTCCTCGACGGCTTCTCCTTCCGCGACTTCGTCGAGGACTGCTACCGAGAGAACGCCCGCCGCATGGAGGCCTTCGACCCCGACCTGCTGCAGCCCCGTCTGCTCCCCTCGATCGCCGACATGGCCGCGTCGGGCCTGCGCATCTGGGACAAGCGCCGCCCCCACGTCCGCAAGGAAGTCATGGCGACCCACTGAGGACAGGCAGAAAAGGGCAGGGGCGCTGCCTCTGCACCCCGCCAGAGGCAAGCCTTTTGAACCCTACGAATCATCAGTCGTCCGAGCCTTCGCGAGTGTCGCCAGGCAGGCCTTCTTCCTTTGGGAGACCGCAGGATCGGATACGCGCCTCACAGCCGCCATGGTCTCCGCGACGTAGCCTTTTGGTTCCGCATCGTCGATGAAAGACAGGCCGCAAACTCGCTCGACCCCGATGATCCCGCCCTTGCGAAGGTTTCTCATTGATGCTTCGCAACACGACGTCCGGGTTTCTCGGCAGCGCGAAAGCGAGATCGATTCCGAGTTCCTCGGACGGCCCGGAATCCGTCCCGCTCGCCAGCTTCGGCGCAAGTGCCACCCAGTCGCTGCGCCCGCTCGCGATCCGGTCTGACACAGCGTCCCACTCGTTGGAAGCGAGGAGTCGATCGACGACAGCCTTGGCGCCTTGATGATCGATATCCGCTCCCAGGACGGCGGGTTCCGGAACCGCAGCGGTCGCGGCCCCGCCAGCCATCGTCCCGGCCGGCACCACCGCCAGAAACACTCTCATGGAATGACTTTCAGATCGCGATCGGGATCGTTGGCAATTCATGCCGGGTCGGCGGCCCGAGGATGATGCATCCGATCGATGCCTCGCCCGGATGGTGAATGCTGTCGGCATGAATGAGAAACCCGCTTCGACCGAACACCTGTGCCCCGGGCTGGGGAGTGAGCGGCATGGTCCAACGGCCCTTGGCAAGGCTGGCTCGCGGCGCTCCGATTGTATACCGGCCCCGCGGAATAGGCCCGATATTGTGCGCCGCCGGCATGGCAGGATTGTTGTTGCCTACTCCCACACCGCTGTATCCTTTCGCCACATGATGTCCGTTGTGTTTCAGTTCGCCAGTCGTTTGGACTATAGGTCCACGGCATTCCTCGTCGCCTCCCAGGCCAGGGTCGGATGCCCCGATTGTCGCCTCGCGGCTCAATCCGCTGAGGCTGGCCCGGGCCCCGGATACAGTCGACAATCACGTCTTGCGATTCGGGACGCTGGAGTGAGGCATGGACGGGAACCTGGTGATCGATCCTCACCCGAAGGTGCTCGCACCCTTGTTGCAAATCGGTCAGGGTGTCGCTTTCGGCAAAGCCTGGCCTGACTACCCCACCGAGTTCGGCATCGGTCCCCAGCATGTCGATGCGCTCATCGCCATGGCGTGCGACACCGAGCTGCTCGAGGCCGAGACGGGATCGGACGCGGTCTGGGCGCCCGTCCATGCCTGGCGCACGCTGGGCCAATTGCGGGCGCCCTCTGCCGTCGAACCCCTCCTCGACCTGCTCAGGACCATCGACGACGACACGCTCGACATCGAGATCCCCATCGTGCTCGGCATGATCGGGCCTCCCGCGATCCCGCCCATCACCGGCTTCATGACCGATCGGTCGAACCCGACCCTGCCGGTCGCCAACGCGATCGCCGGCCTGCAGGAGATCGCCGGCCGGCATCCGGAGCGCCGGACCGAATGCATCGATCTGATGCTCCAGCCGCTGACCTGGCCCGAAGCGGACCCGACGCTCAACGGCTTCGCCATCTCATCCCTGCTCGACCTGCACGCGGTCGAGGCGATCGAGCCGATCCGCGACGCCTTCAGGCGCGACGTGGTCGATCTCACCGTCGCCGGCGACATGGAGGATGTCGAAATGGAGCTCGGATTGCGAACGCACCGCGACACCCCCGCGCCCTTCCACCAGCACGACAAGCGCTCGTCGGTCCCGTTCCCGACCCCGATCCGCGCCGAAAAGATCGGCCGCAACGAGCCCTGCCCCTGCGGCAGCGGCCGCAAATACAAGAAGTGCTGCCTGCATTAGAAGCAGGAAGGGGCAGGGCCTTTGGGAACCGTCACGAAGGTGCTAGAACGTTAGCGTAACGACGAAATGATCGTCCGATGCCTGCCAGCTTCTTCGAACACCCCATCCTCAACTCGCCATACGTCATCGCCTGCGCCTTCAACTTCGACGCCCACGCGAGCGAGCTCACCCATCTCGGCCCCGTCCCCATCCTCAAAGCCCGCATCAACCCCGACCTGCACATGGCGGGCGAGCTCAAGAACACCGGCCGCGGCAACCTCTTCGTCTTCGGCGAACCCGACCTCGTCCTCGAGCCCGTCCCCGGCCAGCTCGACCACGTCCGGATCCGCATCCGCGGCGTCGACGTCTTCGACCCGCAGACCGGCGATATCCGCTCGGGCGGAACCGACAGCATCGCCGCCTGGTTCATCGACACCGACTACGACGAGGAGAGCTTCTTCGTCCGCCACGCCTACTTCCTTGGCGCCGGTGACCCGTACAAGTCCCCCAAATCCGCGCTGAAGGCCGAGATCGACGAAGTCGCCTGGGCC
>CAXTUK010000025.1:0-15469 GCA_964247395.1 uncultured Acetobacteraceae bacterium | reverse complement strand
TTGGCGATGGCGAGCAGCGAACCGTCTGGGGAGACGGAGAGGCCGCCGGACTGCGGGTACTGGCCGGCGCCGATGCCGCCCGGAAGCCCGCTCGCGCCGAGGCCGGCGTAACCGCCATGGCCGAGGTCGATGGTGCTCGTCTGCGCATACTGGCCGTTGGCCTTGGTGAAGACGATCACGTCGTCGTCGGCGCCCCCCGAGACGTAGATCCTCGATGCGTCGGGAGAGAGGGCGAGGCCCACGAAGGTGTTGAGCGGGCGCAATGTCTGCGTCAGGACCGGGGTGCGGGGACGGCTCACGTCGTAGAGGGCGATGAACTCGGCGCCGTTGCCGACCAGGTTCGCGCTCGCGTCGTCGAGGACGTTGTAGCCGCTCGTCATCACGGCGAGCGTCCTGCCGTCGGGGCTGAGGGCGGACGCGATGATGCCGTCGGGATGAAAGAAGGGATAGTTGCCGATGGCGGCGGTGTATTCGGGCTGGGCCGGGCTGAAGAGCGAGAACGAGGAGCCGTTGGCGTAATTCGGCGTGATGAGCTGCCAGGTCGGCAACGGCGCCTGTCCGGTGTTGTCGGGGCCTCCGTCGTCGGCGCGCGCGACGTTGACGCCGGCGAGCAGGGTGGCGGACAGCAAGGCCAGCTTCAATGGCGATCTATTTCGACCCGATGACATTCCCGGCTCCCGGATGACGGTTTTGCTTACCGTTCCGGATGTAGCCCGGACTGGAGCGCCGCAATCATGTGATCCCGCGAAGCTTTTATGACCTTTGTGCCACCGTCAGGTCACCGTCAGGCAAGGGAGGACACTGGTCAGGCTGTCGTCAGAGAGCGCCGCCCCGGGCGGGTCGGGGCAGCGCGTGCCGTCCCTACGCCTCGCCGGGTTCGCGGCCGTAGAGGAGGAGCAGGACCAGGATGATGACGCCGTAGATGATGCTTCGCCCGTATTCGGGCATGTTCATCGCCAGGAGAACCGACACCAGGGCCACCAGGCTGATGCTGCCGGCGACCGCGCCGACATAGTGGCCGCGTCCGCCCAGGATGTAGACGCCGCCGATCACCACGGCCGCGATCGACTGGAACAGATAGGGGTCGCCCATGCCGAGGCTGGCCTGGCCGCCGAAACCGACCAGGGCGATGCCGGCGAGCGCCGAGAACAGGCCGGACAGGGCGTAGAGCGCGATGGTGACGGCGCGGACGTCGAAGCCGGCGAGGTAGCTGGCGCGGGCGTTGTTGCCGATGGCGTAGGTCGCGCGGCCGAAGGTGGTGAGGCTCAGCACCACCGACACCAGGGCGATGACCGCGAGCCACACGTAGAGGATGGCGGGGATGCCGAGGAAGGCGCGGTGGACCGCCGCCTGGATGACCAGCGGCGCGTAGCTGGCGCAGGCCCGGCAGGTCAGGCCGCCGGAGAGGCCCAGCGCCAGGCCCTCCATGATGCCGTTCATCGCCAGCGTCATCACCACGGCGGGAACGCCGAGGATCGCGATGCCGACGCCGTTGAGCGCGCCGACCGCGGCTCCCATCGCGAGCGTGAGGAGGAGGGCCGGCAACGCTCGCGCATCGTGGCCGAGCGAGCTCACGACCATCAGGATCGCGGCGGCATTGAGGATCCAGGGGACCGAGAGGTCGATGCCGCCGATCAGGATGACGAAGGTCTGCCCGGCGGCGACCAGGCCCACGAAGCAGGCGACCACGAGGACCGCGCGGATGCCGGCAGGCGAGGCGAAGCCGGGGCGGACGGCCTCGCCGACGGCGAACAGCGCGATGGCGGCGGCGAAGGCGTACAGGATGCGGCGGCGTTCGGCCGCCTCGAGGAAGTGGCGGAGGGCGTGCATCGGTCAGGCGGCCCGCTTGGCGAGATGGCCGACGGAACTCACCAGGACGACGGCGACGACGAGGAACACGCCCTCGTAGAAGGACTGGTAGAGCGGGTCGATGTGGCTGAAGAAGAGGATGTTGACGATCATCGTGGAGATGAAGGCGCCGATGATGGCGCCGATCCCGCTGCCGCGGCCGCCGAACATGGAGACGCCGCCGAGCACCGCGGCGACGATGGAGGTGAGCGTATACGTGTTGCCGGTGGTGGCGTCGCCGGCGGTGGCGCTTGCGGCGAGGAAGAGGCCGGCGGCGGAGGCGAAGACGCCGCCGAGGACGTAGGCGAGAATGCGGGTGCGGCGGACGGCGACGCCGTTGGCCTGGCTGGCCGGCTCGTCGTTGCCGACGGCGTAGATGCCGACGCCGAGGCGAGTGCGGCGGAAGGCCCACCAGAAGAGGCCGACCAGGACGAGGATGAGGAGCGAGGTCGGCGCGTCGGGGTTGGCGAGGATGCTGGTATAGCCCTCGGGGACCTGGCCGCCGGGCTGCGGCAGGATGCGGATCGCGATGCCCTGGAAGATCGACAGGGTGGCGAGCGTGACGAGGATCGGCTGCAGGCGCCCGACGGCGACGAGCAGGCCGTTGAGCAGGCCGCAGCCGGCGCCGATGCAGAGGATCGCGAGCGACCAGCCGATCTGGCCGCCGATCGACTTGCCCAGGGTGATGGCGGCGACCGCATTGGTGATGTCGACGATGCCGCCGACGGACAGGTCGATGCCGCGGGTGAGCACGACGAGGGTCTGGGCGACGGCGGCGAAGGCGAGCGGCATGGTGGAGTTGACCGACGATGTCAGCTCGAAGCCGCCCGGAAAGCGATGCTGCGCCAGGTAGTAGATGCCGGTGTAGAGGACGATCGCCGCCGCGAGCATGACGACGGCCAGCGCGAGACCCGCCTCCTGCGTCAGGCGGTGCTTCCACCGCGGACGACGTGGATGGTGTCCAGAGGCGAAGCCTTTGGCGGGGTCGAGGGGCGTCATGTCGAAGACCTGCCCACGCATGATGCCCCGCCTTGCGACGCCGCATCACGGACCGACGCCGAGACGATCTGCTCGGCGGTAGGGGTTGCGAGCTCGGCGGCGATGCGGCCTTCGCGCATGACGAGCACGCGGTGGGTCAGGTGGGCGAGCTCCTCGGCGTCGCTGGAATAGAACAGGATGGCGCGGCCCTCGGCGGCGAGGCGCAGCACGAGGGCGTAGATCTCGGTCTTGGTGGCGACGTCGACGCCGCAGGTGACGTCGTAGAGGAGGAGGATGCGCGGCTCGGCGAGAAGCCAGCGGCCGAGCAGGACCTTCTGCTGGTTGCCGCCTGAGAGCGAGCCCACGAGCGCGTTCGGACCGGCCGATCTGACCTTGAGGCCCGCCGTGACCTCGCCCGAGAGGCGGCGTTCGAGCGCGCGGCGGAGCAGTCCGAAATGGGAGAGGCGACGGAGGATGGCGAGCGTCGCGTTGTCGCGCACGCTCATCTGCAGCAGCAGGCCCTCGGTCTTGCGGTCCTCGGGGACGAAGGCGATGCGATGGCGCATGGCGTCGCGCGGGGAGCGGATGGCGACGCGCTGGCCGGCGATCTCGATCGCGCCGGCGGTGGCGCGTCCGGCGCCGAAGAGGGCGAAGAACAGCTCGCGATGCCCGTGGCCGGCGAGGCCGCCGACGCCGAGGATTTCGGATTTGCGCAGGGTCAGGGACACGTCCCGCACGCGGGACGCCGACAGGTTGCGGATCGCGAGGATCGGGGAGGCGTCGGCCGCGAGCGGCGGGACGGGCGGATAGAGGGTTTCGACGCGACGCCCGGTCATCAGGGTGACGGCCTGGTCCTCGCCCAGCTCGCCCGAGGCGAAGGTGCCGACCTCGCGGCCGTTGCGGTAGACGGTGATGCGGTCGGCGATCGAGACGATCTCGTTCCAGCGATGCGAGGTGAAGACCACGCAGGCGCCGCGGTCGCGCAAGCGCCGCACCTGGTCGAACAGCCAGACGACCTCGCGTTCGACGAGCGACGAGGTGGGCTCGTCGAGGAAGAGAATGGCGGGATCATGGCTGATGGCGCGGACGATCTCGACCAGCTGACGCTCGGAGAGCGAGATGTCCTCGACGGCGGCGAGCGGATCGATGTGGTGGATGCCGAGGGACGCGAGGACTTCGTCGGCGCGACGCTCGGTAGCGCGCCGGTCGATCAGGCCGAGCCTGGAGCGGGGCTGGCGGGAGAGGAGAAGGTTCTCGGCGACGGTCAGCGCGGGAAGCAGGGTCAGTTCCTGGAACACGGTCCAGGCGCCCAGGCCGTGGGCCTGGTCGGGCCCGGCGAGGGTGACGGGCCGACCCTCGATGCGGACGACGCCGGTGTCGGGGCGGGTGCGGCCGCCGAGGACCTTGATCAGCGTCGATTTGCCGGCGCCGTTCTCGCCGACGAGGGCATGGACCTCGCCGGCGCGGGCCTCGAAGGAGGCGTCGTCGAGCGCCTTGACGCCGCCATAGGCGCGGCTGAGGCCGGCGCCCTGGATGGCGGCCTGGCCGGCGACCGCGGTCATGCGGCCGGAAGATTGACCATGAGCGAGCCCGGGCAGGCGGAGCCGTTCAGCGCCGCGTCGACGCACACGCTGACCAGCGAGTTGGGTCCGGCGCCGGCGGTGAAATCGTCGAAGAAGCTGTCGGGCTGGTCGGGAAAGACGGTCTCGCCCACCTTGACCGTGTTGCTGGTGACGATCGAGAGCGGCAGCGGGATGCTCTTCCTGGGATACTGGCCCGCGAGGATGCGGCGGGCGAGTTCGAGCGACACGATCGAGGCGAAGGGCGGCGCGCCGACCGAGATGCCGTCGACCTTCTGGCCGTTGATGCCGATCATGAACTTGCGAAACCCGTTCTCGCATTCGCCGGCGGTCAACGGCAGCGGGGTGCGGCCGGCGGAGACGAAGGCCTTGAGCACGCCGTCGGTGCCGCCCTGGCACCAGATGCCGTCGACCTTGGGGAGGCTCGGGAGGACGGCGGCGGTGTTGCGCTCGGCGGTCGAGCTGTCCCACATGCCGGTGTAGCGGTTGACGACCTTGATGCCGGGGTGCTGCTTCCAGACGGCTTCCGCGGCCTGGTTGCGGTCGGTGTCGTCCTGGGTGCCGGCGACGCCGGTGACCATGATGACGTTGCCCCTGCCATTTAGCTTCTTGACCAGCCATTCGGCGAGCGTCCTGCCGAGGTCGGTTTCGGAGATGTTGACGGTGAGCGCCGAGGGCGCGGTGACGAGGTTGTCGAAAGCGATGACGAGGATGCCGCGCGAGGTGGCCTGGCGGATGATGCCGTTCAGGCCGGTCGGCGACGCGGCGTCGATGAGGATGGCGTCGACCCGCTCGGCGATCAGGTTGGAGAGCTGCTGGGACTGTTTGGAGACGTCGTTGCCGGAATTGAACCAGGTGCCCTGCACGTCGGTCTTGTAGGGCGGCATCTGGAGCGCGCCCTTGAAGACGTTCTCCATCTCGATGCGCCACTTGTTGCCGATGAAGGAATTCGACAGGGCGATCTTGTAGGGCTTGCTGGCGGCGGCGCGCGCTGGGCGGGTCAGGCCGGCGCCGGCGAGCAGGCCGGCCGCTGCGGCGATGACGGCGCGACGTTGGATGCTGTGCGACATGGCCGATTTCCCCGGTTCGCGCGGACCGTCACGGGTCCGTCGTTGCTCGGACGATCGGACACGCACCGCGTGATGACAAGGGGCGGATCAGGCGATGCTGGAGAAGCCGGTCACGCCCATGAACATGCCGACGCCGATGACCAGCGCGCTGGAGCAGTAGGGCAGGAGGCCGGTCCAGCGGTCGAGGCCGGAGAGGTGACGCGAGGCGTGGGCGACGCCGATGGCCGCGACGACGCCGAGCGTGACCAGGGTGATCGCGAGCCCGGCGCTGAAGGCGGTCACGAGGCCGATGCCGAGAACGATCTTCTTCAGCCGCAGGCAGACCAGCAGCATGGTCAGCGCCGCCGGGCAGGGCATCAGGCCGCTGCTCAGGCCGAAGATTGCGATCTGGCGGCTGGTCACCGAACGTCCGTCGAAGCGGCGCTCGATCTGGCGGGCGTGGGCACGGGCGTGCGCGTCGCCGTGATGATGGTCGTGCTGGTGATGATGGTCATGGTCGTGGTGATGGTGGGACGCGTGATGTCCGTGGGCACGGGTCAGCCGCCGGATCATGGCCAGGCCGAGGCCCACGATGACCACCCCTGAGCCGAGCTGCAGCCAGGGCTCGACGTCGTCGCCGACATACTGGTTGCCGAAATAGAGTGCGGCACCCGCCAGCACCCAGATCAGCAGCGAGTGCGAGACCGCCGCCGACAGGCCGAGCAGCACCGCCTGGGGAACGCTGCCGCGGGTGGCGACCACGAAGGACGCGATCATCGTCTTGGCGTGTCCGGGCTCCAGCGCATGCAGCGCGCCGAGCAGCAGGCCGGTCGCCATCAGCCAGACGAGGGAAGAGCTCTGGATCAGGTCGGCTGGACTCATGACGCGACACCTCGACGGATGGAGGAAACCGGGCGGACTCGCCGGACGGTGAGGGCGAGGGCGAGCAGCACGTTGAGGAACAGGCTGACGGCGACGAACCAGTCGGGGAAGCGCTGGCCGGACAAAGCGGGGACGCCGCGCGAGACGTCGATCCGGGCGCGGCTGGCGTGGCCGGCGGCGTCCTGCACCTCGATGCGCCAGCGTCCGTCGCGGTCGGCGTGCAGCGGAACCATGCCCGCCTGGTCGGTCTGTCCGGTGGCGACGGGAAAGGCGCCGCTGCCTGGCGGGAAGACGCGGTATTCGGCGCCGGCCATGACGGTGCCGTCGGTGTAGTGGAACACCACCGTCGCGTCGCCGGAGCCGCGGAGCGCCACGTCGATGCCGGGGCGCGCGCGTGTCGGGGGGGCGGCGCGCGGCCGCCCCGGCGGCCAGGACCAGGACGAGGAGGGCGGCGGCGGGGAGCATCGAGATCTCGGTCAGAACAGCTGGGGTCAGAACAGTTGGAGCGTGCGCTGGGCGAACCAGGCGAGTGCCACGACCCCGGCCAGACCGGAGGCGCCCGGCAGGACGCGCCTCGGATAGAGGCCGACATTGCGCAGGCCGAAACCCAAGGGCAGCACGACCAGGGCGGCGAGCAGCTGCGCCGCCTCGACGCCCAGGTTGAACGAGAACAGGGCGACTGCCAGCGGCCATGCCGGCAGCGACAGCGGTCCCAGGGCGGTCGCGAAGCCCATGCCGTGGATCAGTCCGAAGCCGAAGGCGAGAACCCAGCGGCGCTCGGGCAGCACCGGCACGATGTTGTCGAGCGCGGTGGCGACGATGGTGAGCGCGATCGCGCCTTCGATGACGCGCGACGGGACGCTGACCCAGCCGAGCGTTGCCGCGGTGACGGTGATGGCGTGGGCGACGGTGAACGAGCTGAGAATTTCGACGGTCTCGACGAACGCCGGGCGGAACCGCTCGACCGGCCGCCAGCCGCCGCGCGGGCCGCGACGGAACATCGCCGGGAACAGCAGGAGGGCGATGAACAGCAGGTGGTCGGGACCGGACAGGATATGGTCGACGCCGACGCGGAAGAACTCGGCGAAGGTCCGCCCCAGACGTCCGCCCGCGTCGATCGTGACGTGGGCGCTGGCCGGCGAGAGCACGGCGACATGGAACGAGCCGCCGGAGACGACGTCGACGAGGGCGCGGTGCTGCGGGTCCAGATCGAACATCAGGCTGTAGGCGATGCCGACCCGGCGGATGGGGGCGTCGCAACGGGCGGTGAAACGGAGGACGGCATAGCCGTTGCCGCCGCGCTCGTCGGCGAGCAGGTCGACCGGTCCGGGCGGACAAGGGGAGCCGGATGACAGCGTGAGGCGGGGCAGCGCGTAGGCGATGATGGCGGGCTTGCGGGCGCGCAGGTCGCCCCAGGTGATGCGGCCGGTCGGGTCGAGCCCGATCGCGTAGTCGAGATCGCGCAGCGCGATCTCCCATTGCACCCGCATCTCGGCGCCGGCGGTGACGACGGTCAGGTAGCTTGTGCTCAGGCTGTGCGCTCGGGCGGCCGGCGCACAGGACAGGGCGCACGCAAGCAGGAGCAACAGGCGGAGCGATCGCCGCAGGCTACGCATCGACGCCCAGATTGTCGTAGCCCTTGACCCGGTAGATCACGGCCGAGACGATCCAGCTGAGGGCGAACACGCCGATGACGATGAAACCGACGTCGCCGAAATGGTCGTTCAGCGAACCGATCGCGTTCCAGAACAGGCCCTTCAGCGCGAGCTGGTCGCCGATCATGCCGAGCGCCTCGATGCCGCCGACGAGCAGGGCGACGACGATCGAGACGGCGGTGATGGTCATGTTGTAGTAGATCTTGCGGATCGGCTTGAGGAACGCCCAGCCGTAGGTGCCTAGCATCAGGATGCCGTCGGTGGTGTCGATCAGCGCCATGCCGGCGGTGAACAGCGCCGGGAAGACCAGGATCGACCAGATCGGCAGTCCGCTGGTGGCCTGGGCGGCGGAGATGCCGAGCAGGCCGACTTCGGTCGCGGTGTCGAAGCCGAGGCCGAACAGCACGCCGAGCGGATACATGTGCCAGGAGCGACCGATCATCGCGAACACGGGGCGGAACAGACGCGACAGGATGCCGCCGCCGGCCAGCAACTGGCCGATGTCCTCCTCGACGTAGCGGCCGCCCGCCTTGACGCGCTGGAAGCTGCGCCAGACGGTGCGCAGCACCATGATGTTGATGATCGCGATGGCGAACAGGAACAGCGCCGAGACGAGGGTGCCGAGCACGCCGCCGACGGTCCTGAAGGCCTCGAACTGATGCTTGAACTCCATGGCGGTTACGGCGATCGCGATCGTCGCCAGCACGACGATTGTGGAGTGGCCGAGCGAGAAGAACAGGCCGACCGAAACCGGGCGCTTGCCGTCGGCCATCAGCTTGCGGGTGACGTTGTCGATGGCGGCGATGTGGTCGGCGTCGACCGCGTGACGCAGGCCGAAACTGTAGGCGAGCAGCGCGGTGCCGAGCAGGACGGGAAAGTGCCGGAAGCTGGTCAGCGCCCATGCCCAGGCGGCGAGGTTGGCGGCGACCAGCACGATGGTGATCGCGACAACCTTGCCGCGCAGGTCGGTCGATCGGTCGTCGATCACGCGCGCGAGGATGTTGGGCATGAGGGCTCCTCGGGTCGCCAGCGCGACGGTTCGGCTCGGGCGTCTCACAGGCGACGATCCTCCACCCGATTATCACGGATCCAGGCCCGCACGGGGTCGGCCGCTTCGGGATGGCCGGATGCCACGGCTGCTTCGAGCAGGATGCGGGCGTCGGCCGGTTCGCGCTGTGTCGACCAGTTGGCAAGCGCGGTCGCGAGCGCCCGGTCGGGTTGGTGCTGCAGGTGGAGCTCGAACCGCGCCTGCTCGCGCCGGTGGATGGTGTCGCCGCGTAGCCGGCTGGTCTCGAAGCGGGCGGCGAGATCGGCCACGTGGGCGGCGAGTTGCGGCGAGCCCGTCGCCTGCTCGGCCAGCGCCAGGCGCAGCAGCAACGGATCGATGCGGGTGCGGTCGGGCGACTTCAGGAGTGCGATCACCTCGCGCGGCTGGCCATGGTCGAGCAGCCAGTCCGACCAGGCGCCGAGCAGATAGGGGTCGTCCGGGTCGAGAGCGAGGGCCTCGCGGTAGCGCCGCTCGGTCGAGGGGTCGCCGAGCCGTTCGGCGATCTCGGCGGCCAGCGTCGCCGCCCAGTCGGCGATGTCCGGCTGGGCCTTCGCCTCGGCGGAGTTCTCGGCGAGCGAGATGGTGATCGCTGCCAGGGCGATCCGTGCGTGGCCGGTCAGCGCCATCACCGCGGCGGTGCAGATGTCGGGTGCGAGGCCGAGCGTGGTGGTGGCGAACTGGCCGCAATCGTGGCGTGCCTGCGGATAGTCCGCCTGCACCTGGTTGACGGAGGCGAGCGTCAGCCACGCCTGGGCGGATGCGGGCTCGAGCGCCAGCACGCGATGCAGGGCTGCGATGCTGCCGGCGAAATCGTGGTAGCTCTGCAGGATCACCGCGCGCATCAGCAGCACCGGCGCCAGCGTGCCCGGACCGATCGGCCAGGGAGCGAGCGCGGCTTCGGCGTGGCCGAGGAAGCGGGGATCACCGAGCCGGCGCGATTGCACGATGTCGAGACGGGCGACGGTCACGGCGAGGCCGACGTCGTTGTGGTTGCGTGACAGAAGGAGAGAAAGCTCGCGCAGATGGCGGGCGGTCGGGTCGCTCACGCCTGGAACGACCTCCAGCAAGGCGGCGTCCTGGGCAGGGACGAACGGCATCGCCCTCGCGGCGGGTGAGAGCAGCAGGAGCGAGACGAGGAGCAGGCGGCGCGGGGAAGACCCCGCGCCGCATCGAGGCAGGCCGGAACGACGCGGCGAACAGGTCATATGTCGTCCGGCCCGCTCGCTACTCGTGGGCAGGCTGGGGCGAGTCCGACAGCGGCGGCATCACGTAGGGGAACGCCTGCAGGTAGTGGGTGTCGTCGGTGTAGGCGCCGTCGGTGAAGTCGAGCAGGCCGGACGGTGCGTCCGACGCCTGTCCGTAGAGAGGCCGAGCGAGTACAGCCGTCCCATCGTCGCCGGGCCGGCGGCCGTTTGGATAGCCGGCCTTGTCGCCGCCGATGACGCCGAGACGGCTCTGCCGGCCGTAGGGCGTAACCGGAATGCTGGTGTTGAGCCGCATCTCCTCGGACGGCGTGACCGTGCCGGCCGGCTGGTTGATGCCGGCAAGCCCGGTCAGGAAGACGGCGACGAGATCGTTGCGCGGAAATTTCGTCGGGGCCTTGACGCCGGCGCTGGCGAACAGCGAACCGATCAGGGTCGGCACGGTCGGGTTGGTGACGTAGGTCAGGAACTGCGCGTCGTTGGCCGGCAGCGACGCGTTGAACCTGTCCTTGTCCTTCAGGCCGATCACCAGCTCGTTGACGAGCGGATTGGCGAGGCGCGAGACCTGGGTGAAGACCGGTGCGCCGGTTCCTTGCGCGAACGAGGCGTTGTCCGACGTGGTCCAGGCGCCGACCACCGGATCGGAACCTCTCGTCAGACAGGACGAGGGGGATTCGAGAACGATCGAGGTGACGTTCTTCCCGGCGAGATCGTCCTGGGCGGAGCCGGCATACTGTTCGCCGATCGGATGGGCGTAATTGACCAGGTCGAACGTCTCGCCGAGATTGACCACGAACGGGTCCTTGCGCTGGCCGACGAACATGCGGACGGTGCCGCAGCCGGGAAGTGCGAGTTGATAGGTGAACGACGAGGCGTATGAGACGTAGTTCGGGATCGACTTGTCGCCGATCCGGTCGGACGGCTTCTGGAACAGGCCCTGGCCCTGGGGCGAGAACAGCAGCCTCTCGTTGCCGCCGTTGGTCAGCAGCGTCACGTAGTAACCCTCGACCGTGTTCTGGCCGGGCGAGTTCGCCCCCGTGATCTGGCCGTCATTGATCAGCGAGATCGAGACCTGCTTGCCGCCGACGTTGACCTTGAGGTCCTTGGTGAGCTCCACGAAATGGAACCGGAAGGTCAGGTTCGGCTTGCCGCCGCCGGAATTGTCGACGTTGATGTCGTAGTAGCCGTTGTGATCCATGTTGAAGAAGTTCGGACCGCCGCCGGGATCCTGGAGCGGAACATAGTCGGCGATCATGGTCACGTCGTTCGATCGGCCCGGCTCGTAGCTGCGGAACATGTAGAAGTCGGACGCGTCGAGGCGGGGCATGCCGGCGATCATCGGCGCTTCGCGGTGGCTCGAGGCGAGTGCGGTGGTCTGCAAGGCGGCCGTCGCGATGAGCGACGTTGCCGCAAGAAGGAGGCGCTTCATCTGGGATGTCTCCTCGTGTGTGACACACGACTGTTTCCTCGGCGAAGCGCAGTGCCCCGCTTTTGCCTAACGGGCGTAACGAGGCGACTGGATTAAGAAATGGTTGACGTTTCTTCACTCGTCACGTGTTTGTGAACATCGGCGATTGGAGCACGGTCGCCAGCGACTGATTGATCGCCTTCATGTCGGCGCGGCTGGTGTTGGCGTTGGCGATGATGTCCGGCGTACGGCGGATCGGGATGGAGGCGGCCGAGAATGAACGGATTGGACCTGCGCTGGCTTGGTGGTCTGTTTCGCGGGCGCCCCTCATTGGGCCCTCGACGACGGATCGTCAGCTTGTCGATGGTCAAGAACGAGCAGGACATCATCGAGCCGTTCGTCCGTCACACGGCACGCTTCGTTGATGCGGTGGTGATCCTGGACAATGCCTCGGTGGACGAGACGCGACGGATCGTCGTTGCGTGCGCCCGCGAGCTCGGTACGGTGGTGATCAGCGACAGCACCGGGTTTGCCTATACGCAAGCCGAACGAATGACGGAGCTGCTGCGTCACTGCCAATCGGCGTTCTTCGCGGATTTCGTACTGTTCCTTGATGCGGACGAGTTCATCGGTGCGGCCGACCGCGCGTCTTTGCTGGCGTCGCTCGAGACCATCCCGGCGGCTGGCGTTGGCTACATGGAATGGCAGACGTTCGTGCTCGGGCCGGACGATGGCGACGCGAGCGATCCACCGCAGTGTATGCGTCGCCGCCGCAAGGTCGAACACCGGAGGTTCTACAAGGCGGCGCTGCGGCTCGACGGCGCGCATCGGCCTGGGCTGCAGGTCGTACAAGGCAATCATGACGTCCTCGATGAAGCTGGAGAACGGCTGACCGGCGTCACTCTCGACGAGGTGAGGCTGCTGCATTTTCCGGTTCGCAGCCGAGGTCAGCTGGTGACCAAAGGCGTCGTGGGCTGGATGGCGACCCTGGCGGGGAACCCGGACGCGGCCCACGGCGAACAGGGCTTCCAATGGCGAGATGCGTTCGAACGGGCGGTCTCCACAATAGGCGGCCTCGGAGCGGTCGACGCGAGCTCCGCCTCGCTTGCCTATGCGCAGGACGCGCGGCCCGGTGACCTTCTCGATACGGTCGAGGACAAGCCGCCGGCCTATGAGCGGCGACATTCGACTGGCGCGTATGGCGACCCGCTCGTCCTGATGGCTCTGTCATGGCAGCGCTCGCTAGTGCCCCCGAAGCCGGTGATCGAATTGATCCGGCCCGCATCCGCCAGCGGTCAAGGTCTCGCCGGGACCTCGTTCGATTCAACCTGGCATTGGGATTTCCTGTTCGTCGATGTCGCGCCGTTCCGCTTCATCGCAGAGAAACATTGTCCCTTGAGCGTGCTCGATGTCGGGTGCGGGATCGGGGCATACCTCCAGCTTTGCAAGAGGCTAGGTGCGAAGAGGGTTTTGGGGATCGACGGCGTGCCGGCCGATGCTACGGTTCTCGAGACTGACGAGTATCTGCTGCGCGATCTTGGAAACAGGCTGGAGCTCGGCCTTACATTCGACCTCGTGATCTGCGTCGAGGTTGCCGAACATCTCGAGGCGCGACATGCCGACACGCTGCTCGACAGCATCGCTCGCCATGCTTCGGGAACGATCGTGTTTTCGGCCGCCGAGCCGAACCAGCCCGGGCATGGGCACATCAACGGACAGCCGATTGCGTATTGGCTTGATGCCTGGGCGAGGCGTGGGTGGTATCCGGACCTGGTCGACAGTCTCGGGATGCGGGCGCTCGCGACGACGGCTTGGTTCCGGCGGAACCTGATGGTGCTGCGGAGAACTGTGCCAGCTTCAGGAGTCGCGTCTCTCAAGATGATCGGTGAACGGCGGTTCAACTGGTATGGGCAGGAGCCCGGGATCAGGGAATCCGCTCTTTGCGAGCCGCTTCGGGGTCCGCCGGCCGGCTATGAGGCTGCGTGAACCACCAGAAACTGGTGCCAATCAGGACAACCGCGGCGAGGCTGAACCAGGTGAGCGCGTATTGCAGGTGGTTGTTGGGCGGACGCGGCAGGGTCTCGGCGGGCTCGGGGAAGGCATCGGGACGGTCGGGGCCGACGGCGACCAGGGTGAAGGGGACGAGGCCCGGCAAGCCGATCGCCCGGCCGATGGCGGGCGGGTCGAGGGCGTAGAACTGTCGGATCGGCAGCGTGGGCGCCGGCGTGAACAGGCTCGGGGGCTCTGCGGTGCGGACATAGCCGTCGATCGTGCGGGTGCCGGAGACGGTGAGCGACGCGCGGCCATGCGGGTCGGCGGGAACCCAGCCGAGATCGACCAGGAGCGGGGCGGCATCCGGGCGGATCATCGGCTCGAGCAGGAAGACGCCGAAGGTCGGGCCGGAACGCAGGTCGCGGACGTCGGTGGCGTAGGAGACGGCGAGGTCGGGGCGGAGCGTGCCCGTGGCACGGACACGTTCGAACTGGGTGACCGCCGCGTCGCCGAGCGGGACCGGCGGCGATCGGTCGGCCTGGGCGATGCGGGCGAGGATGGCCTGCTTCCAGTGCAGGCGGTGGACCTGCCAGACGCCGAGACCCAGCGTGAGCGCCAGCAGCAGCAGCGGCACCACGATCGGCGCCGCCGATCCTCGTCGCGCGGGCGGCCCGCTGCCGGCGCTACTCGTGATAGGCGGGTCCGGCGCCCCACCAGTAGATGCAGATGAACAGGAACAGCCAGACCACGTCGACGAAGTGCCAATACCAGGCGGCGGCCTCGAAGCCGAAATGGCGGGTGGGCGTGAACTGGCCGGCGCGGCTGCGATACCAGCAGACGGTCAGGAAGGTGGTGCCGACGATGACGTGGGCGCCGTGGAAGCCGGTGGCGATGAAGAAGATCGCCGGGTAGACGCCGCCGCCGCTGAAATGGAACGGGGCGTTCGAGTATTCCATGAATTGCAGGAGGGTGAAGGTCATGCCGAGCATGATCGTCAGGCCCAGGCCCATGATCAGCGAGCGGCGGTCGCCCTCGATCAGCGAGTGGTGGGCCCAGGTGACGGTGCAGCCGGACAGCAGCAGGATCATGGTGTTGAGGAAGGGCGTGCTGAACGGATCGAAGGTGTGCACGCCGATCGGCGGCCAGAGCGGGGCCAGCTGACCGGCGACGTTCTCCGGGAAGATCGCGAAGTTGAAGAAGGTCCAGAAGAAGCTGACGAACAGCATCACTTCGGACGTGATGAACAGCGTCATGCCGTAGCGGAGCGACAGGCGGGTCAGCGGCGAGATGACGCCGGAGGCCAGGCTCTCGCGGATGACGGTGCGCCACCAGAAGAACATGACGCACATCGTCGACATCATGCCGAGGCCGAAGACCTCCTTGATGCCGAAATGAGCCCACAGGATGATGCCGCAGAGAATGGTGGCGCCGCTGAAGGCGCCGGCGATCGGCAGGGCGTTCGGCGCGGGCAGGTGGTAGGGCTGCTCGATGAAGCCGGTCTCGTCGGGAGCGATCGCGGTGGCGGCGTGCGTGTCCATCATCGGTCTCCGGGCGTGGTCAGGCGGCGCTGCCGTGCGCCAGCTTCACCATGGCGATGGCATAGAACAGCAGGCAGACGCAAACCAGCGCGAGCAGGATCGCGATGTTGCGATTGCGCCGGCGGCGGGTGAAGGCGCGTGCCTCGTCGGGGGGCATGCGGGGGAGGAATTCGTCAACCATTTGGAGGCCAGGGCTCTGCCCTGGACCCGTTGGGGGCGAGCGCCCCCAAACCCGCCTGACTCAAGTGATGGTTCCCAAAGGCGACTGCCTTTGGCGGGGTCCAGGGGC
>CAXTUK010000024.1:0-16524 GCA_964247395.1 uncultured Acetobacteraceae bacterium | reverse complement strand
CTACCAGCCCGTCCCGTCCAACCGCTCCCCCGGCGTGTTCACCGCCGAGAACCTGCCAGCCAACGGGCTCGGCGCGCACCGCGCGCAGACCGCCGGCGAGCAGGCGGCGTCCGCCCTGGGCCGGATGGGCCGATTCCAGCTCGGCGGCGTCTCGATCCAGCTCGGCGGCTTCGTCGAGGCCCTCGGCATCGTGCGCACCCGGAACGAAGCGGCTGATTTCGCCAGCAGCTTCGCAGCTCCTCCCTATCCCAACACCTCAACCTATCACGAGCCCGAATTCCGCGGCTCCGCGCGCCAGAGCCGCCTGTCCCTCCTCATCGAGGGCAAGCCGTCGGCCGCCGTCCGCGTCGCCGGCTATTTCGAGACCGATTTCGGTTCGGCCGGCGTCAGCTCGAACTCCAACGAGAGCAACAGCTATTCGCTCCGCGTCCGCCAGGCCTACGCCACGTTCGACAACGCCGACACCGGTTTCCATCTGCTGGCCGGCCAGGCCTGGTCGATGCTGACGATGGACCGTATCGGCATCACGCCGCGCCAGGAGAACATCCCGCTCGTCGCCGACGGCCAGATCCATGTCGGCTTCAACTGGACCCGCCAGGCGCAGCTCCGCCTGGTCAAGGATTTCGACCATCACCGGATCTGGGCCGGTCTGTCGCTGGAAGCGCCGCAGACCGTCTATTCGGTCGCCAACGCCAACAGCACCGGCGTCATCGGCGGCACCGTGAACTACCAGAATACCGGTGGATCGTTGCTGAACTCGACCGCCAACTACTCCGACGACATCGCGCCCGACGTGATCGGCAAGCTCGCCTTCGACCCCGCCTTCGGCCACTACGAGGTCTACGGTCTCGCCCGCTTCATGAACACGCGCGAGACGTTCTCAGCGCCGGCGGTCAACAGCGGACGCAACCGCACCGTCCTCGCAGGCGGCGGCGGCGCCGGCATGCTGCTGCCGATTGTCGGACGCAAGCTGGTGTTCCAGGCGTCCGGTCTCGTCGGCCAGGGCATCGGCCGTTACGCCTCCGGCTCCTTGCCCGACGCCACCATCAGCCGCGACGGCTCGCCGGTTCCGATCCCCGAAGTCGAGGCGCTGGTCGGCCTCGTCGCCCACCCGATCAGGACCGTCGATCTCTACGCCTATGTCGGCACCGAGCAGGAGGCCAAGCGCTCCTACAACGAGGGCTCCGGCAGGACCTTCGCCAGCTACGGCTACGGCAATGGCTATGATGCCGACGCCGGCTGCTTCACCGAAGGCAGCACCGTCTGCTCGGGCCAGACGCGCGGATTGGTCGAGGGCACGCTCGGCGGCTACTGGCGCTTCATGCACGGCGACTGGGGGACCCTGCAGGTCGGTCCCTCCTGGTCCTATCTCCGACGCACCGCGTTCGACGGAACCGGCGCGACGAGGGGCTCGGTCGTCACGCCGAAGACCGACGAGAACATCATCCTGTTCTCGTTCCGCTATCTTCCGTTCCTGTGATCGACGCCTGCGGCTGTTCGGCAACACTGACGCTCGCCGCGTCGCGGCGCGCCCGCTTTGTCATCGTTCCGACACAGACACCGTCCCCGGCCGCTCCTAATCCGTGGCTGCACATGCATTGCCGGTCGCGGCCAGAATGCGGGGACTTCGATGACTGAACAGGCGCCCTTCAAGCTCGGCCTGCTCGCCGCGACCGCGATCGGCGGCTTGTTGCTGCCGTGTGTCCCGGCGCGGGCGGCCGACGACTCCATCTCCACCATCGAGCAGCAGATCAGGCACCTGCAAGCGCAGTTGTCGCGCGTGAAGTCCGATCTCGCCGCCAGACGCGGCGAGACCGAGCGTGCCCAGCAGGCGGCCCAGGAGGCGCGCGAGGAAGCCCGCGAGGCCAACCGCCGGGCCAACGCGCTCGCCGTCTCCGGCACTGGCGGCGGCCAGTCCTTCCAGGGCTCGTCCGGCGTCGTCGGCCTCGGCGGCTACAACGGCAACTATCCCGGCACCTTCTCGGCCCAGAACCTGCCGAACAACGGCATCGGTCCGCATGGTGCGGCGACCGTCGGCCAGCAGCAGGCCTCCGGTCTCGGCCAGTACGGCAAGTTCCAGCTCGGCGGCGTCACCATCACCCTCGGAGGCTTCCTCGCGGCCGAGTCGGTCATCCGGACCCGCAACATCGTCGCCGACATCGGCAGCTCGTACAACGCGATCCCATACCAGCAATCCGCGCTCTATCACGAGCCCGAGTTCCGCGGCTCCGCCAGGCAGAGCCGCCTGTCGCTGCTGATCGAGGGCGCCCCATCCACCGTCGCCCGCGTCGCCGGCTATTTCGAGACCGACTTCCTGTCGTCCGGCGTCAGCTCGAACTCCAACGAGAGCAACAGCTACAGCCTGCGCGTCCGCCAGGCCTACGCGACCTTCGATCGCAGCGACTGGGGCTTCCACTTCCTCGGCGGCCAGGCCTGGTCGATGCTCACCCTCGACCGCGTCGGCATCACCCCGCGCCAGGAGAACATCCCGCTCTCCATTGACGCGCAATATATCGTCGGCTTCAACTGGGCCCGCCAGTGGCAGGTCCGCTTCGTCAAGGACTTCGGCAGGAAGGTCTGGGCCGGCCTCTCGTTGGAGGAGCCGCAGACCGTCTATAGCGTCACCACCCAGAACGTCGCCGGCAGCAACAATGTCGGCGGCGTCATCGGGGGCGCCGACAACTACGCCAATCTCGGCGGCTCGCTGCTCAACTCCACCGCCAACTACTCCGACGACATCGCGCCCGACGTGGTCGCGAAGATCGCCTTCGATCCGGGCTTTGGCCACTACGAGATCTACGGCGTCGGCAAGATCATGAACGCCCGCGAGACCCTGTCCACGCCCGCCGTCAACTCCGGCCGCAACCGTACCGCGCTCGGCGGCGGCGGCGGCGCCGGCCTGCTGCTCCCCATCGTCGGCAAGAAGCTCGTCTTCCAGGCCTCCGGCCTGGTCGGCCAGGGCATCGGCCGCTACGGCTCCGGCCAGTTGCCCGACGCGACCATCAACCAGAACGGCACCCCGATCCCGATCCCGGAAGTCGAGGCCCTGCTCGGCCTGGTCTATCACCCGACCAAGGCGTTCGACCTCTACGCCTACGCCGGCACCGAGCAGGAAGCCAAGCGTTCCTTCAACGACCGCATCGGCAACTCGCGCTATGCCTTCGGCTACGGCAACGGCGCCTTCATCGACACCGGCTGCAGCATCGAAGGCTCTGCGGCCGCCTGCTCCGGCCAGACCCGCGGCCTGGTCGAGGGATCGCTTGGCGGCTGGTGGCGCTTCATGCACGGCCCCTGGGGCACGCTCGAGGTCGGCACCCAATGGGAATATATCCGCAAGGAGGCGTTTGCCGGCACCTCGGTCTCCACCGTCGGCCGAACGACCGTCAACAGCATCGTCTCTCCCAAGACCGACGACAACGAGGTCCTGTTCTCGTTCCGCTACCTGCCGTTCCTCTGATCGGCTTGCGCGACCGCCACCCTTCCACTACTCCGTCCGACGCGCAGGCACCCCTGGAGGCCGGCGCTTTCTTTTCCGGAGGGTTTTCCACGTGGCCGAATACACGGTTCTCGAGGCCTCTGCGCGCGCGAATGCCGGCAAGGGGGCGGCGCGTGCGACGAGGCGGGCAGGATTGGTTCCTGCCGTCATCTATGGCGCCAGGCGCGCGCCGTCCCTGGTCGCGCTCGACCCACGCCTGATCGTGCGCGAGATGCAGCGCACCGGCTGGCGCGCCCGCCTTTATCAAGTCAACACGGGCGGCACGACCGAACGCGCCCTGATCCGCGAGATCCAGCTCCATCCGGTGTCCGACAAGCCGATCCATGTCGACTTCCACCGCGTCGCCGCCGGCGAGGCGGTGCATGTCGCGGTCCAGGTCGCCTTCGTCGGCGAGAACGAGAGCATCGGCCTCAAGCGCGGCGGCATGCTCAACGTCGATCATCACAGCGTCGAGGTCACGGTCGACCCGGACCGGATCCCCGAGCGTCTCGAGGCCGACCTCGCCGGGCTCGACATCGGCGACGTGATCCGCTGGTCCGACCTCAAGGGAACCGAGCGCCTGGCGCTCCTGCACGAGGAGGCGGACATGGTCATCGCGACCATCGCCGCGCCCACGATCGAACAGGAGCCCGAGCCGGAAACCCCGGCCGCCGAGCCTGTCGCGGAGCCCGTCGCCGAGGAGTGATCCGTGCTGCTCTGGGTCGGGCTCGGCAACCCCGAGCCCGGCATGGCGCGCCACCGGCACAATATCGGCTTCATGGCCATCGACGAGATCGCCCGCCGCCACGGCTTCACCCCGTGGCGGCAGCATCTCAAGGGGCTCACCGCGGACGGCGCCATCGCCGGCCGGCGCATTCTCGCCCTCAAGCCGCTGACCTACATGAACGACAGCGGCAATTCGGTGCAGGCCGCCGCCGCCTTCTTCAAGATCCAGCCGGCCGGGATCACCGCCTTCCATGACGAGCTCGACCTCGTCCCCGGCAAGATGCGGGTCAAGCGAGGCGGGGGAGCCGCCGGCCACAACGGCCTGCGCAGCATGGACCGCATGCTCGGCACCCAGGATTACTGGCGCGTGCGCCTCGGCATCGGCCACCCGGGCCACAAGGACCGCGTCACCGGCCACGTGCTGGGCGACTTCGCCAAGGCCGACGCCGAATGGCTTCCGGCGTTCCTCGACGCGATCGCGGAGCATGCCCCCTTGCTGGCCTCCGCCAGGCCCGAGGAATACATGACGCAGGTCGCCAGGGGCTCCGCCCCTGGACCCCGCCAAGGGCGCTCGCCCTTGGAACCCGGAGATTGAGATGGGCTTCAACTGCGGCATCGTCGGGCTGCCCAATGTCGGGAAATCAACGCTGTTCAATGCGCTGACCGCGACGGTCGCGGCGCAGGCGGCGAACTATCCGTTCTGCACCATCGAGCCCAATGTCGGCCGCATCGCCGTTCCCGATCCGCGGCTCGAGCGGCTCGCCGCCATCGGCAGGTCGCAGCGCATCGTCCCCACCACGCTCGAGTTCGTCGACATCGCCGGCCTGGTACGCGGCGCGTCGCGCGGCGAGGGGCTTGGCAACCAGTTCCTCGGCAACATCCGCGAGGTCGACGCGATCATCCAGGTGCTGCGCTGCTTCGAGGACGACGACATCACTCACGTCGAAGGGTCGATCGATCCGGTGCGCGACGCCGAGACGATCGAGACCGAACTCATGCTCGCCGACCTCGACAGCCTCGAGAAGCGCGAACCCGCACTCGCCAAGCGCGCCAGGAACGACCGCGAGGCCGCCACCCAGCTGGCCTTGATCGAGCCCATCCTCGCAGCCCTGCGCGAGGGCCGCCCCGCGCGCAGCGTCGTCGCTCCGAGGGAGCGCGAGGCTGTCTCGCGACTGCAGCTCCTGACCAGCAAGCCGGTGCTCTATGTCTGCAACGTCGAGGAATCCTGCGCCGTCACCGGCAATGCGATGTCCGGGCGCGTGGCCGCTCGCGCTGCCGCCGAGGGCGCCCAGTCCGGCGTGGTCTCCGCCGCCATCGAGGCCGAAGTGAGCCAGCTCGAACCCGCCGAACGCGCCGACTTCCTCGAAGGCCTCGGCCTCGCCGATTCCGGTCTCGACCGCGTCGTCGCCGCCGGCTACCGCCTGCTCGATCTCGTCACCTACTTCACGGTGGGCCCCAAGGAGACCCGCGCCTGGACCATCGAGCGCGGCACCAGGGCGCCGCGCGCGGCCGCCGCCATCCACAACGACTTTGAGCGCGGCTTCATCGCCTGCGAGACCATCGCCTATGACGACTACCTCGCCGGCAATGGCGAGGCCGGCGCCCGCGAGGTGGGGCGCCTGCGGGTCGAGGGTCGCGACTACGTGGTCGCCGATGGCGACGTCCTGCTGTTCCGCTTCAACGTCTGACAGGCGCGACTGGTCTTGCAACCTGCCCCTCGCTGTCGCCATCTCATCCTCATGCGACGCATCCTCGCCACGCTCATCGTGATCTCATTCGCGCTTCCGGTCGGCGCCCTGGCACAGACCAGCTCGGGGTCGACGATGTCCGGCGGCGCGTCCACGACCACATCCCCGTCCGGCTCGTCCGGCCTGGCAAGCCCGTCCGGAACCGCCGGCGCAACGTCCGCGGCCGGCCAGAACGCCTACGGCTCCTCCTACGGATCGGCCTACGGCGCGGGAGGTGCGACAACCGGCGGCTCCGGCTCTGCCGGCGCCACCGGCTCGACGCCCACGACCGGCGGAGCCGCGACGGGCAGTGCCTCGTCCGGCGCGTCCAGTCCAGGCAGCTCCATCCTGTGCCCGTCGACGTCGATCTCCGGAACCCTGACCGGCAGCAGCCTGTCCTGCCAGTAGTCACGAAACTTCCAACCTGGCATTGAACGGTCCACCATCGATCGCTGGATGACCGACGCCGCTTCCCCGCTCGACGATCAGGCGCTCGCGGCCAGGCGAGCGACCCGCACTCTCGCGCGCACCCCCGCGCTCCAGCGCAATCAGAGCCTGCAGGAAGCCGCGATTGCGTTGCGCTCGCGCCACCGAGCCATTCTCGATGCCAACCGCGCCGATCTCGCCGCCTTTTCCGGCGCCGACGCCGGGCGCGATCGGCTTGCTCTCGACCTCGCCCGCCTCGAAGCGATCGCCGCCGGCCTCGAAACCGTCGCGGGCCTGCCCGACCCGATCGGCCGCACGCTCGCCGAGTGGACGCGTCCAAACGGGCTCGCGATCCGCCGCGTCGCGGTGCCGATCGGCGTGATCGGCATGATCTACGAAAGCCGCCCCAATGTCGGTGCCGACGCAGCCGCGCTGACGATCAAGTCAGGCAACGCCGTCATCCTCAGAGGCGGCTCCGAGAGCTTCGAAAGCGCGCGGGCGATCGGCGTCGCCATCGAGACCGGCCTGCGTGCCGCCGGCCTCCCGACTGCCGCCGTGCAGAGCGCCCCGACGCCCGACCGGTCATATGTAGCCGCCATGCTCGCCGCCACCGGCCGGATCGATCTCGTCATCCCTCGCGGCGGCCGCTCGCTCGTCGAGCGCGTCCAGGCCGAAGCCCGGGTTCCCGTGCTCAGCCATGCCGAAGGTCTGTGCCATACGTATGTCCATGCGGCTGCGAACCCCGACATGGCCGTTAGCCTGATTCTGAACGCCAAGATGCGCCGCACCGGCATCTGCGGCGCCACCGAGACCCTGCTGATCGATCAGTCCTGCGCTCCCGCACTTCTCCCGCGCATCGTGGGCGCGCTTCGTGCCAGCGGCTGCGCCTTCCGCGCCGACGGCCGTGCGCGCGCGATCCTCCCGGAGCTCCCATCCGCAGCCGTTGCCGATTTCGACACCGAATGGCTCGACGCTGTTCTCTCGATCGCCCTCACCGACGGCGTCGACGATGCGATCGATCACATTCTTCGTCATGGCAGCGGTCACACCGACGCGATCGTGACCGACGACGCCGCGGCCGCACGCGCCTTCGCCGACGGCGTCGACAGCGCGGTCGTGATGTGGAACGTCTCGACTCAATTCTGCGACGGCGCCGAGTTCGGCTTCGGCGCCGAGATCGGCATCTCGACGGGGCGTCTCCACGCACGCGGTCCTGTCGGCCTCGAACAGCTGACCACATTCCGCTACGAAGTGACCGGCCAGGGCCAGGAGCGACCCTGACGTCTCGCACCGGTCGGCAGGCCGCCCCGTCCCGCTTCGGTGACCGCCGCCGGATCACCGTGGGCCTTCTCGGCGGCTCGTTCAATCCGGCTCATGAGGGCCATCTGTTGCTGGCGCAACGCGCGTTGCAGGCTCTCCGTCTCGACCAGGTCTGGCTCCTGGTCTCGCCGGGCAATCCGCTCAAGGCGAACAAGCCGATGGCGCCCGTCGCCGATCGGCTCGCCTCCGCCGCCAAGCTGACCGACGGGCGCCGTATCGTCGCCACCGATATCGAGCGCCATCTCGACACGAACTACACCTTCGACACCTTGGCCGCTCTCAAGCGGCGGTTCCCCGCCGTCCGTTTCGTCTGGCTCATGGGCGCCGACAGCCTGCGCGACCTGCCGCGTTGGCGCGGCTGGGAACGAATTGCGCGCCTGGTCCCCTTTGCGGTCTTCCCGCGCCCTTCCTACAATCACGCGGCCCTGGGCGGCAGGGCCGCGCATCGCTTCGGGCCGTGGCGGCGCCGGATGAGGGAGGCGTCCTGTCTCGCCCGATCCGCAGCGCCGGCCTGGATTTATTTGACCGGACGTGAGACGAACATGTCCGCGACCGCGCTTCGTGCGGCCGGAACGAAGGTCACGTCCCGGTCATCCGGGCAGGGGGATCGGCCATAGCAAGGAAGCCCGCCGGAGACGACAGGGACCGCGCGTCCCGCCGCGCCGCGTCCCTGCCAGCCTCGTCGCTCGCGGAAGTGGCGAAAGCGGCGCCTACCCCGCGCAAGAAGGCCGCCGCCGCCGGACCGAAGCCCACCTCGCGCCATGAGCGCCCGCCCGCCGAGCCCACCGTGCTCGAGCGCGCCGTCACCGTCATCACCGGCAGTCTCGTCGACGACAAGGCGGAAGATGTCGTCGTGCTCGATCTCGCCGGTCGCGCCGCGTTCGCCGACCGGATGATCATTGCGACCGGCCTCGCCGACCGCCAGATCACCGCGATGGCGACCCACCTCGAGGACCGGATCGAGGAGGCCGGTCTCGGTCGTGTCCAGATCGAAGGCGCGGGTGGGTCCGACTGGGTGCTGCGCGCCGTGGGCGGCGTGATCGGGCGGCTGTTGCAGCCCGAAGCCCGCACCCTCTATGGCCTCGAGCGGATGTGGGGTGCGGAACTCGACGACGCGCAGGGCGCGGTGACCCTGTAGCCGCGCTCCGCGTGGTCGCGATCGGCCGTGCCCGCGGTCCCGAACGCGAGCTCTTCGAGCGCTATGCGGGACGCTTCCGCCCGCGGCTTGCACTTTCCGAACTCCCGGACGGTATCGGCAGCCCGCTCGAAATCAGGCGGCGCGAGGCCCGCTCCCTGCTCGCTTGCGTGCCGGCCGGCGCCATTGTCGTGGCTCTGGACGGCGGCGGCCCAACGCCTTCGAGCGAAGGCTTCGCCTCGCTCCTGCGCAATTGGCTCGAAGCAGGTCGCGAGATCGTCTTCCTACTCGGGGGCGCTGAAGGTCTCGATTCGTCGGTGCTCGAGCGCGCCGACCACGCCTTGTCGCTCGGCGCGCTGACCTGGCCCCATCTCCTCGCCCGCGTCATGCTCGCCGAGCAACTCTACCGTGCGCGCACCATCCTAGACGGCCATCCCTACCATCGTGGTCGCTGATCGAGCCACGCCGGACCGGCCGATTTCTGGAGCACATCGGATAGCGCGTTGCGGATGACATCCGCGACGTGCGGCCGATCCCTGACCGGCAGCCTGCCGATGAGTTGAGTGGCGCCGGCTTCGATGGTCGCGAGTTTCACGGAACGAACGATGAAGGGTGCCGGCAGGCCGGCCTCCGTCAGATCGGATACCGGGACATCGCCGGACCAGCCTCGGCTGGTGGCGCTGGTGACCATCAGCACCCACACCAACGATGGCACGCCGTCGGCTTCCGGCACGGCGACGACGAGGGCAGGACGGCGTTGTTGGACCGGGCGATTGGTAAAGGGAAACGGGACCTTGACGACGTCCCAGATCTTACAGCCTGGCATAAGCCTCGGCATCGGCCGGGCTGTCCCATGACAAGATGGATGGAGCGGCGCCGGTATCTGGCCTTCCCTGCCGTCCCTGCTAGTTTCGACCCATGCGCTACATCTCCACACGCGGCGAGGCCGCGCCGCGTGATTTCGCTGGCGTGCTGCTGTCGGGGCTTGCCGAGGATGGCGGGCTGTTCGTGCCGGAGGTCTGGCCGGACCTGGACGCGGCCGAATGGCGGGCGATGCGCGGGCTGCCGTATCACGCGCTCGCCGCGCGGATCGTGGGCCTGTTCACGGGCGGATCGATCGAGCCGACGGTTCTCGAGCCGCTGTGCGAGCGGGCCTATGCGGGGTTCGCGCATCCGGCCGTGGCGCCGCTGGTGCAACTCGATCAGGGGCTGTTCGCGCTCGAGCTGTTCCACGGCCCGACGCTCTCATTCAAGGACCTGGCGATGCAGCTGCTCGGGCCTCTGTTCGAGCATGTGCTGACGCGCGAGGGCCGGCGGGTGACGATCGTCGGCGCGACCTCGGGCGACACCGGCTCGGCGGCGATCGAAGCGTGCCGGGACCGGGCGGGGATCGAGATGGTGATCCTCCATCCGCGCGGACGGACGAGCGAGGTGCAGCGACGGCAGATGACGACGGTGCTGGCGCCCAACGTCGCCAACCTCGCGGTCGAGGGGCATTTCGACGACTGCCAGGCGCTGGTCAAGGCGATGTTCGCGGACACGGCATTCCGAGACGAGATGTCGTTGTCGGCGGTGAACTCGATCAACTGGGCGCGTATCGCGGCCCAGGTGCCTTACTACGCCTACGCGGCCTTGGCGCTCGGAGCGCCAGACCGGCCGGTGTCGTTCGCGGTGCCGACGGGCAATTTCGGCAATCTGCTCGCGGCCTGGGTGGCGCGGCGCATGGGCTTGCCGATCGGGATGCTGGTCATCGGTTCCAACCGCAACGACATCCTGACGCGTTGGGTCGCCGCCAATGACATGAGCGTCGCCCACGTGGCGCCAAGTCTGTCGCCGTCGATGGACATCCAGGTGAGCTCGAACTTCGAGCGGCTGCTGTTCGAGCTGCTCGGCCGCCATCCGGCGGCGCTCAGGTCCGCAATGCGGGGCTTCGTCGAGACTGGCCGGATGGAGGTGCCGGAGGCGGCGTGGCGCGAGGCTGGCGACTTACTGCGTGCCGTGTCGCTCGGCGACGAGGCGACGCTCGCCGAGATGCGCCGGCTTCATGACGACGGTTACGTCGCCGATCCGCACAGCGCGATCGGCATCGCGGCGGGACGGCGGCACCGGACCGCCGGAGTGCCGATGGTGGCCGCAGCGACCGCGCACCCGGCGAAGTTTCCGGAGGCTTGCCTGCAGGCGGGTGCGCCGGTCGCGTTGCCGCCCTATCTGTCGGACCTGTTCGCGCGGCCGGAGCGGTTCGACGTCGTCGCCAATTCGCTGGACGATGTCGAAGCGAACGTTCGTGCGCGTACGCGGCGCAACGCCGCCTGAATGAGGGGATCGATGGACGACCTGATCAACGTCACCCGCCTGCCATCTGGGCTGCTGGTGGTGACCGAACAGATGGACCGTGTCGAGACGGTGTCGTTCGGCGCCTATGTGGCGTCGGGCACGCGAAACGAGGCCGCGAGCGAAAACGGAGTGTCGCATTTCCTTGAGCACATGGCCTTCAAGGGAACCGAGCGGCGGACCGCCGCGGCGATCGCCGAGGAGATCGAGAATGTCGGCGGCCAGATCAACGCTTACACGGCGCGCGAGCAGACCGCCTACTATGTCAAGCTGCTGCACGAGGACCTGGCACTCGGCGTCGACATCATCGGCGACATCCTGAGCCACAGCGCCTTCGAACCGGGCGAGATCGAGCGCGAGCGGGGCGTCATACTGCAGGAGATCGGGCAGGCGAACGATACGCCGGACGACATCATCTTCGACCATTTCCAGGAGACCGCGTATCCGGGCCAGCCGATGGGCCGGCCGACGCTGGGCACCGAGGCGCTGATCCGCGCGATGCCGCGCGACGCGATCGCGGGCTACATGAGGCGGCATTACGCGGCCGGGAACATGGTGGTGGGGGGCGCGGGCCGCCTCGATCACGGCGAGGTGGTGCGGCTGGTGGAACGCGAGTTCGGCGACCTGCCGTCGGCGATGCCGGACGCGTCGCCGCCCGGGGCCTATGGGGGCGGCGAGTTCCGCGAGGAGCGCGACCTCGACCAGGTGCACGTGGTGCTCGGGTTTCCGTCGGTCAGCTATGCCGATCCGGACTACTTCGCGGTGCTGCTGCTCTCGACGCTGCTCGGCGGCGGGATGTCGTCGCGCCTGTTCCAGGAGATCCGCGAGAAGCGCGGTCTGGTCTATTCGATCTACTCGTTCAACGCCCCGTTCCTCGATGGCGGCCTGTTCGGGATCTATGCCGGGACCGGGGCGGAGGAAGCGGCGGAGCTGGTGCCGGTGACGCTGGGCGAGCTGCTGGCGGTGCAGGATCATGTGACACGCGAGGAGCTCGACCGGGCGCGGGCGCAGGCGAAGGCGGGGCTGCTGATGTCGCTCGAGAGCACCGGCGCACGCTGCGAGCAGCTGGCGCGCCAGATGCAGGTGTTCGGACGAACGATCGGCACGGCGGAGACGGTGGCGAAGATCAACGCGGTCGGCATCGACGACGTCCGCCGGGTGGCGGCGCGGGTGTTCCGCGGACGGCCGACGCTGGCTGCCTTGGGACCGGCCGGCAGCGTGCCCGGCCTCGCGCAGATCGCGGAGAAGCTCGCGGCATGAGCGACATCGGACTGGTCGCCGAGCTTGTGGCAGCGGCGCGGCGGGCGGGCGCGGATGCGGCGGACGCGATACTGGTCGGAAACGTGTCGCTGTCGGTCTCGGTCCGCAATGAACGCGTCGACAGCGTCGAGCGGGCTGAAAGCCGGGATGTCGGGCTGAGAGCGTTCGTGGGGCAGCGGGCGGCGATCGTTTCGGCGAGCAGTCTGATGCCGTCCCAATTCGCGCAACTGGCTGAGCGGGCGGTCGCGATGGCGCGTGTGGTGCCGGAGGATCGGTTCGCGGAGCTGTCGAGCCAGTGCGGTTCGGCGGATGCGGCCGGGCTCGATCTCGAGGACGGGTCGGAGCCGGACACGAGCGCGCTGACCGAGCGGGCGCTGGCGGCGGAGGCGGCGGCGCTCGGGGTGCATGGCGTGACCCAGTCGGGCGAGGCCTCGGCGGGCTACGGGCGAACCGATATCGTGCTGGTGACGTCGGACGGGTTCCAGGGGGCGTACTCGCGGACGGGCCACTCGGTGTCGGCGAGCGCACTCGCCGGGGCCGGCACCGCGATGCAGCGCGATTACGACTTCCACAGCACCGTGCACTCCGCCGACCTCGACGACGCGGCGGCAATCGGACGCTGCGCGGGAGAGCGGGCGGTGGCGCGGATGAACCCAGCCAGGCCGCGGACCGGCCGAATGCCGGTGGTGTGGGACCCGCGGGTGGCGACCAGCCTGATCGGGCACCTGGTGGCGGCGGTGAACGGGAGCGCGGTCGCGCGGGGGACGAGTTTTCTCAAGGACAGGCTCGGCGAGCGAATCATGCGGGGGGGAATCGGCGTGATCGAAGATCCGCGGCGGGTGCGCGCGCTGCGGTCGCGGCCGTTCGACGGCGAGGGGTTGCCGACGCGGGCGCTGGCGATCGTGGAGGACGGCGTGCTGCAGAGCTGGGTGCTCGACCGGCGCAGTGCCCGCCAGCTTGGCCTGGCGAGCACCGGACACGCGTCGCGCGGCACATCGGGACCGCCGTCGCCATCCACGACGAACCTCGTGCTGTCGCCAGGAACGATGTCTGCGGGCGAGCTGATCGCCGACATCGCCGAGGGATTGTATGTGACGGAAATGATGGGCTCGGCCGTGAGCGGCATCACCGGCGACTACAGCCGCGGCGCGTCGGGGTTCATGATACGCGGCGGCGCGCTGGCCGAGCCGGTGGCGGAGATCACGGTGGCGGGCAACCTGCTCGACATGTTTCGCGAGATGGCGCCGGCCAACGACCTGGTGCTTCGGCGCGGGGTCGACAGCCCGACCGTGCGGATCGACGGCTTGACCGTCGCGGGCGCGTAATCATGCGATGGTGGGTGCTCGTGCTGGCGGCGATGCTGGCGCTGCCGGTTTCAGGCGCCTCGGCGTCGGCGGGACGCGGCGCGTCGGTGGGCAGCCGGGGCAGCCGGACCTACGTGCTGCCGCCGCGGACACCGACATCGCCGTTCGGCGCGCAGCCGTTCCAGCGGACGGTGACGCCGCCGCCTCTCGCCGGGCGGCCAGGCGCGATCCCGGCAAGACGGCACCCGTTCGCGACCGGATTGCTGGGGGGACTGCTCGGAGCCGGACTAGCTGGATTGTTGTTCGGACACGGCCTGTTCGGCGTGCTGATCGAAGTGGTGCTGGTCGCGCTGGCGATCCGATGGCTGCTCGGCCGGCTGCGTTCGGGAGGTGTGCGCGCCTACGCTCCGGCTCCAGGGCTGGGACAGCCGGCGGGCGCGCAGCTGACGCCGGTCTCGATCGGGCGCGGCGACTATGCGACGTTCGAGGCGGTGCTGCGGGAGGTGCAGCGGGCCTGGACGATGGGCGACATGGCGGCGCTCGGGCGGGTGGCGACGCCGGAGATGGTGGGCATCTTCGGCGACCAGCAGCGGGAGCTCGCGCGACGCGGGGTTCGCAACAGCACCACCGACGTGCGGCTGGAGAAAGGCGACCTCGCGGAAGCCTGGCGCGAGCGCCAGGAAGAGTATGCGACGGTCGCGATGCGGTTCTCGGCGATCGACATCGACACCGATGCAACGGGACGCGTGCTCGGGGGCGATCCGTCGGAGCGGGCGACGAGGACGGAATACTGGACATTCGTCCGCCGGCTGAACGCGCCCTGGATACTGTCGGCGATCCAGCAGGGATAAAACTACTTCGACTTCAGCGCGCCGGGAACATCGACGGCGTGAGAATTCCGGACGCGACGAGCTGGTTGTGCAGCGCGGCCGAGGGGTGGACGCCCTCGGCGGAGGCAACGCCGAGGTCGGTCCGCCAAAGGCCGACGTTCCTGGGATCCTCGACCTGGGCGTCCATGTCGACCAAGCCGGCATAGCCCTGGCTGCGCCAGTTCGCGCGCATGAAGCTGTTGTATTGCTCGCGCTGCATCTCGATCGGCGTCGTGGCGGCGCCAGGCGTCCTGGTTCCGAACGCCAGGGCGCCTCCCGAGCCCTGGCCGCCGATGGCGGCGGCGGAGAAGGTGACGGTGTTGCCCGAGACGGTGACGGTGGTGCCGGCGGGGAAGACCGGCAGGCCATTGGCGGCCGCGACGAGTTCGCCGTTCTGGATGCCGGCGCCAGTCAGGAGCGTGACCGAGGTCTGGCCGGGCGAAATCGCGGCCGTCGTGCTGGTCTGCTGCTGGACCAGGAACTGGCCGGAAGCGGTCGCCCAGCCATCCTGGCTCGCGGTGGTGGGCGGGCAGGTGAAGACCCAGACCCGGATGCCGGCAGTCTCCAGCGGCTGGGCGAGCGCCACGAGGTTTGCTTCCGTCGCGGCGGCGGTGATCGGGTTGCCGGACGCGTTGAGGTCGTTGCGGTTGTATTCGAGCAGCACGTCGGTGGCGCCGATCTCGGCGGCGGCCTGCTGCAGCAGTTGCGGCCGGCTGGTCATCTGCACGGCGGTGGTGGAGCCGCGGGCGATCGATGCCCACGGAACAGCGTTGCCAAGGCTACGCTCGATGTAGCCCATGCGGCCGTAGGCATCGGCGGCGTCGCCGGTGCCGGCGGCGATCGAGTCGCCCACGATCAGGACCGACGGGGTCGGTGCGCTGACCTGGCCGAGCACGGTCCAGGGGGCGAAGTAGCCGCCTCCCGAATTGCTGGGCACTGCCTGATCGAGCGTGTGATCAGGCAAGGCGGCCTGCGTGCGCTGGCTGCCCTCGCCCGCCAGGCGGGTCGATCCGGACGCCGGCGACGGATAGTCGCCGACGAGGAAGCCGGCGGCGCTGGCCTGAAACGAGCCGCGGACGAAGAACTCGCTCTGCGGCGCGAGCGCGATGCCGATCGGGTCGGAATCGACGAAATGATCGGAGGGCGGGATGGTGGCGGTGCGGGACGATCCGAACGTGGCGCCATAGGTGCGACCGGTGAGCGTGAGGACCTGGCCCGCGGTTATCGCGGCGGTGGTGGTGCTGGCGCCGGCCAGGTTGGTGAAAGTGAAGGCGTAGCCGGCAAGGTTGCCCGCGACATAGGTCGGAATGACCGAGGCGATCCAGCTGTTGGCGGGAATGCCGGTGGCGGAAACGCCCATGCCGACGGAGAGCGCGTTGCCGGAACTCGCCATTGCGATCTGGACGGGGATGGTGGTGGCGCCTGACGCCAGGTTGGCGTTCACCACCGCGGATTGCTGGCTGGCGGGCAGGCTGACGGAAGCGGTGCCGGTGAAGGTCACGGTCCGGTCGACGATGCCGTCGTTGGAGATGTCATCGCTCATGTAGGAGAGCTTGAGCGCGCGCACCCCGCCGACGGCGGGAGTGAAGCAGGCGGTGACATCGAAGATGCCTAGATCGGTGCTGTCGTAGGATCCCGAACCGATTGGGCGGCCGCGGCCGCAGGCGGGAACCCAGCGCTGCGAGGCGCCGACCGAGGCCGGGGGCGGCGGGACTGACGGCGGCGCAAACGAGCCGGCGCAAGCGGGCCCCGCGACGAGCGCCGCCGCGGCGGCCAGATTGGGCGCACGCATCATGGATAGCTCTCGGCCCGGTAGGCGACCGCTCCGCTCGCGGGCGCGCAGCTGATAACCGCCGACGGCACCCAGCCGGGCGCGTCGCGCTCGTAGCAGCCTTGCGCGTAGAGGATGAAGGAGGCGCTGGTGGCGCTGGGGGGCGCGTTGTCGTCGGTG
>CAXTUK010000023.1:3209-16551 GCA_964247395.1 uncultured Acetobacteraceae bacterium | reverse complement strand
TTCATGCAGTCGACGACCTGGACCGCGAGACCGTCGATCGCGTCGCGAACCCAGAGCCGGAAATCGGTCGCCACCTGGTCGTTGCGGCTGCGCGCCGTGTGCAGTCGCCGTCCGGCCTGCCCGATGCGCTCGGTCAGCCGCGCCTCGATGTTCATGTGGATGTCCTCGAGCGCCGCCGAGAACTCGAACCGGTCAGCTTCGATCTCGGCTGCGATCGCCTCCAGGCCGTCCGTGATCAGCACCGCATCCTCTGCCGGGATGATGCCCTGCCTGGCCAGCATTCTCGCATGCGCGATCGAACCCCTGACGTCCTGCCGCCAAAGCCGCCGGTCGACGTCGATGGACGTGTTGATCCGCGCCATCGCCTCCGACGGACCGGCCGCGAACCGGCCGCCCCACTGCGTGTTCGCTTCCGGCCGCTTCTCTCGTTCGGTGGAAGGCTCTACAACCATTCGATGCATCCACTGACACGTCGCGTCGCCGCCCGTGCCGCGCTCGCGGCTGGCGGGACCCTAGTGGGCGCCCTGGTCGCGCGCAAATTCTGGGTCGCACCGCGACCCGAACCGAACCCGGCCGGAGCGCCCCCGCTTCAGACCCTGGCAGGGCTCCGCCCGGTCTCGCCGCCGGCGAAGCTGCCGGCTTTCGCTTGGCAGGCCGCAGGCACCGACGGCGCGCGATTCCGCTCCATCGCCGATCACCAGGGCCATGGCGTCGTGCTGAACATCTGGGCAACCTGGTGCGATCCCTGCACCCGCGAGCTGCCGTCACTCGCCAGGCTTGCCGCCTCGATCGCGCCCGCGGGGATCGCCGTCCTGCCGGTCTCCATCGATCGGGGCGGCGCGGCATCGGTCCGCGCCTTCTTCGGAGCTCACGCGATCACCGGTCTGCCCGTTCTCGTCGACCCGCAGTCCTCCGCCCTGGCGTCACTCGGTCTCGGCGGCATCCCGACCACGTTCCTGATCGACGGCAACGGCGACATCCGCGCCCGTTTCGAGGGCGCGGCCGATTGGGGAACTCCCGACGCTCTCGCCTCGGTGCGCCGCTTCATCGGGTCGTGAGCGCCGCCAGGCAGCACTCGTCGCCATGCCGCACCGAGAACGCCGACCAGGAGCTGCTCTCGTAGTGGCCGAGGCCGGAACTCGCCGCGAACACGCGCCAGGCGTAGGCGCCGTTCCCCGACGGGAGCCGCACCACGAGCGATGACACGTCCGTCCCTTGATAGGCAATCGTGCCTGCGTGGCCTCCGTCGACCCCGTCCACCTCGACCCAGTAGCGTGCATCCGCGACCGTCGAGACAGGCTGCCAGACGAACTCCACATCCTCCCCGGACACCAACGCGCCGCTCGCGGGCGCGAGCGGCATCGGTGCCGCGACGGATCCCGTGGCCTGGACGGTCCGGAGGCGGCTGGACCTGGCGGCGGCGGCTTCGATCCCTTCGCTGCTGGCCCGCCTGTACCAGGCCGCCGCCAGTGCACGGTCCGGCCGCACCCCGTCCCCCTCCTCGTAGAGCTGCCCGAGATCGAATGCGGCGCGCCCGTTCCCGTGCGAGGCCGCGCGCGCATACCACAGCGCCGCCAGGGCGGCATTCGCCGGCCTTCCCACGCCGCTGTCGTTCATCACGCCGAGGTTGAGCTCGGCGTCGTCGTTGCCCGCCAATGCCGCCCGTTGATAATAGCGGTAGGCGAGAGCCGGATCGGCGCGGCCGTTTGAGCCCAGATCGGCTGCCAGGCCGCGCTCGTAATCGGCCTTATCCGCCGGCGCCGCCGCTGGCTCACGTGCCAGGCAGCCGCCCGAAACCAGGACGTAAGCTGCCCCGAGTAACGATCGGGCTGCCCTCAACGCCACGTGATGTCGACGCGCCGGTTCTGCGGCTCGGCAATCCCCGGCGCGGTCTTGACCGCCGGTTCCGTCGTCCCGGCCGCGAGCAATTGCAGTCGCTCCACCGGGATGCCGCGTGCAACGAGCCCGTTGAGGACCACTCGCGCACGACGCTCGGACAGCGTCAGGTTACCGGCCGGCCTCCCGGTCAAATCCGACTCGCCGCTGACGATCATCACGATCGGGTTGCCGGTCCGGTAGAGGCGGGACGCCTTGTCGAGCGTGGCATCGCCGGCGGCGCTGAGGCCGGCGCTTGCCGGCGCGAACAGGATCGTCAGCTTGTCCGCGGCCGTTGCCGCCGCGGGCGCCGGCGGCGTCGCCGGCTCGGCGGCGCGCGCGGCCGCCGCGGAGAGGGACAGCAGCGCGCGGCTGCAAGAGGCGCAAATCTTCGACAAGTGCATCATCCGAGACTCCTGGTTGCGGTCGAAAACTCCTATCCGGGCAACGCGACCTCGATCGCTCCCGGCCGCGCCGCATTTGCCGACATCGGAGATCGCGCCGTCGGGCTGTCCAGTCCCGTCGCGGCCTGCAAGGCGCGGCCGATCGCCGTGGCCGCGGCCCGATCCTCCGAGAACGCGAACAGAATTCTGCCTCGACCACCCGCCGGCCGATCGGTTTCGGCCTCCTGGACGGGCATTCCCTGCGCCCGGAGCGCTGTCGCTACCTGGTCGGCCTGCATCCGTGCGCCTGTCCGCTTCCTCGGGAATGTGACGAGCACCGCAAGCGGCGGTGGAACCGTCGGCGCGACCTTCGCCGCCGCGACCGGTTGCGCTCGCGACGCGTCGGGAGCGAGCGGCTTGGGGGCCGCCGCGGCCGCACGTCGCGGGAGCGCCATTCGCGGCATGGGAATTGCGCGGTCGCCGAACGGCTCGAACTGGATCGCCGGCTCGGACATGTCCGGCACGACCGCGAAGCCCGGCGTTCGCGAGGCCGGCGACGCTCTGGAGCCCAGAGCGGACGCCTGCGAGCCGACACTCGTCAGACCCGCCCCAGTCACCACGAGCAGAGCCGCCCCTAACACTTTCCACCCTGGCAACACCGCACTCCGTCAATCCAGGATGATATTATGTTTCAAAAAAGGCACATTCGCCAGTCGTGTTTTCGTGAGGCGCTCGGAATGTCAGCGTGGTGGGACGTTGCGAACAAAATCTACCATCACGTCCGACAAGGCATGGTCGTCCGTCCCGATGGCCTCCATCTCCGACAGGTGCGTCTCTCCGCCAAGCCGGACGAAGGCCGGGCATGAACCGAGCCGGCACAGCGCGCCTACCAACGACCGAGCAGCGGCGGCCAGGCCGGGATGCTCCCGTCCGGCCACCACCACGAGCAACGGCACGCGCACCGCGCCTGCCAGATGCGCGATCGGCGCCCGATCCGCCCAGGCCTGCGGATCAGGTCCGAAATACGCGCGCACCTGCCGGGCGTTCGGATCGTTCGGCACCACGGCGAGTGTATACCGTCCGCTGACCAGCACCGCCCCGGCCACGTCGGGATCGCCGTCCGGCTCGAACCGGCGGTCCAGCACGTAGCCGGCCACGTGGGTCGCGCCGGCCGAGTGCCCGATCAGCACGATCCGTCTGGGGTCGCCGCCGAACCGCTTGGCGTTGCGGTGCGCCCAGGCGACCAGCTTTCCGACATCGACCGCTCCGGCCGGCCAGGTCGCCCGCGGCGACAGCCGGTAGTCGGCGTTGACCGCCACGCAGCCGGCACCCGCCAGCACGCGCGCCACGTTCCCCCACATGCCGCCTGGCTGGTTCTTGTCGCCGAACGAGTAGGCCCCCCCATGCAAGAAGATCGCGACCGGCGCACCCTCGACGCCCGCCCGGCCATACACGTCCGCCCGCTCGAGCGGGTCAGCGCCGTAGGCCACGTCGGCAGTGAGCAGGTAGGGGGATGCAGTCCGACCAAACGCTGGCACGGCCAGACCTGCCATCGACAGCAGAGCCGCCGCAAGCCGCTTGCGCGCGAACCGGCTGGTCAGGATCGCCTCATCGCTCTATGGCTCACCGGATTGAAGGCGCTCTCACCGAATATGGATGCATCCCTTTCTCGACTTCGCTCGTCCCGCGCGTCGCTCGGGTGGCGGCCGGCACCCTGCATCGCCACCATGATCCGATGAGCGCCGGCACCCCGTCTCCGGCGAGCGGACACTCATTCCGACGCCCCGCGGCGCAGCAGCGCCCTCGCGCACCTCGCTGGTTCACGATCCGCAACAGCGTGGCCGGACTTCTCTTCGGGCGCTTCATCCCAGACCATCTTCGCACAGCCCTTTGGGAGGCCCAGCTCGCGCTGCTGTCGCGCTCGCGCATCGCCATCGGCACCTTCGCCGTGCTCGCCAGCTTCATGCTCGCGGCCTCCGGTTGGAGCAGCGGCAATGCCTTCCTGGTGCTGCCCGGCTTCCTGCTGCTGATCGCGACGCAGGTCCGGTTCTGCCGCCGAGGCGCCGACCCGGCCTCGCCCTGGCGCACGGCCGCGGGCGGGCTGGTCTTCGCCATTGTCTGGTCCGGCCTCGTGCTCGCGCTGCTGCCGAGGCTGGGGGTCGACGGGCGCCTGGCGGTTATCGCCGGATCGTCCGGCCTGCTCGGATCGTTCGTGCTCGCCGCATCCGTCCTGCCCGTCGCCATGGCGCTGGCCTTGCCGGTTTCTGCCGTCACCCTCGCAGCGATCCTGTCGTTGCAGCTCCCCCGACCGCTCGGGCCCGTGCTGCTTGCGTGGCCGCCGGGCATGCTCGCCATCATCATCTGCGTCCACCGCATTCTCGGCCAGCAACTGCTCGACGGTCTCCAGCAACGCGACCATCGCGAGATCGCCGATCTTGCACTTCGTGACCTCCAGGAGACCTCCGACAACTGGCTCTGGGCCTCCAACCCGGAAGGCAGGCTCACCCAGCTGACCGAAGCACTGGCCGACCGGATCGGCATCGGTCGCGGCGACATTCCGGGGCTCCTGCTCTGCAAGCTGGTCGACTGGCAGCGCGACACCGAGGGCGAGGCCCGCAAGCTCGAGGCAGCCATCGGACGCCGCGAGCCATTCCGCGACATCGTCGTCCCGATCGACGTCGGCGGCCATGCAAGGTGGATTTCGATCTCCGGACGGCCGCTGACCGACGGCCGGGGTGCATTCGCCGGCTATCAGGGCGCCGGTGTCGACGTCACCGAAACGCGCCACAACCAGGCCCGCATCGCCTACCTCGCCCTGAACGATGCGCTCACCGCACTGCCCAATCGGGTCGCCTTCGAACGCCGGCTGGACGTGGCGTGCAGGGCAGGTTGGCAAATGGCGCTCCTGTGCGTCAGCCTCAACGACTTCTCCTCCATCAACAACACTCTCGGGACGAACGCCGGCGACCAGCTCCTGGTCGCTTTCGCCCAACGGCTGCGCGCCGCCGTGCGCGCGTCCGACATCGTAGCACGCCTGGGCGGCAACGACTTAGGCCTGCAAGGAGAGGGCCGCGACCGCCACCCGGGCGCGCCCCGCCCGTGCCCGTCGACCCGTCGCGGGGGCCCGGGCCCGCGCCGGGGGCGGGAAACTCGCCTTCCGTATCGCCGCCGATGCCGGCGCACCCTACCGTCTGGCCGACCTCGATGCCGAGATCGCCGCGGGCGCCGGCGTCGGCATCAGCCTCGCGCCGGCCGACGCCATCGACCCTTCGAGTCTGCAGCGCAACGCCAGCTTGGCACTGGCCAGCGCCCGCCGCGAAGGCACCGACCGGCCCCGATTCTACGAACCTGCCATGCTGATCGAGCTGCAGGAGCAGCGCGCCCTCCTCAGCGACCTCCGGCAGGCCCTCGGCCGCGGCGAACTGACCGTCTGCTATCACCCGATCGTCGATCTTTTCACCGGCGCCGTCATCTCCGCCGAGGCCCTGCTCCGCTGGCATCATCCGACGCGCGGCACCGTCCCGCCCTCCATCTTCATTCCGATGGCCGAGCAGTCCGGTCTGATCGTGCCGATCGGCCGTTTCGTGATGGCGGAGGCTGCCCGCGAGGCCGCCTCCTGGCGAGAGGACATGCGGGTCGCGGTCAACATCTCGCCGGCGCAGTTCCGCGACGAGACGCTGCTGCAGTCGGTCGATACCGCCATCGCCGAAGCCCGCCTGCCTCCCACGCGGCTCGAGTTGGAGATCACCGAATCGGTGCTGCTCGAAGCCAGCCGTTCCACCCTCGGCGTCCTGCGCGGCTTCCGTGATCGCGGCATCCGCGTCGCCCTCGACGATTTCGGCACCGGCTATTCCTCGCTCCGCTATCTGCGCAGCTTCCCCTTCGACAAGGTGAAGATCGACGCTTCCTTCGTGCGCGACATGGCGACCGACCAGGAGGCGCGCGGTGATCGGCCTTGCCGGCAGTTTCGGCATGAAGACCACCGCCGAGGGCGTCGAGACCGAAGCGCAGAACGAGGGCTTGCGCGCCTTCGGCTGTACCGAAGGGCAGGGCTACCTGTTTAGCCGCGTGCGTGACGCCGCCTCCATGCTCGAGTTCGTCGGACCCCGACGCGCCCGACCAGCCTGAACCCCCCCGCCGATGGACCAGCCGATGAACCGCCTCGCTGTTTTGCTCGCCCTCGCCGCATCAGCCGGACTCGCGCAATCCATCCCGCTCGCGGCAGCCGTCACCCCCAGCCGGCCGCCGGTGGCGCGCGTTCAGCCGGTCGTCGACGATGATTTCGGCGCCAGGATCATCGATCCCTATCGTTGGATGGAGAGCGAGCCCAAGCCCGCCTTCTTCGACTACCTGCACGGCCAGAACGACTACGCGCGAGCGGTCCTGGCGCGCATCCCCGGTCGCGATGCCCTCAAGCGCGAGATCGAGTCCATCAGCGGCCTCGCCGCCCGCGCCCGGACGGTGGACCTTGCCGGCGGCAGGATCTTCTATCTCAAGCGCCAGCCCGGCGCGCAGATCGACCAGCTCTATGTCCGCGACGGCGCCAACGAGACGATGCTGCTTGATCCTTCGACCCTCGACGTCGGCGGCAGGCACGCCGAGATCGACCAGTTCGTCCCCTCCTTCGACGGCAGCCGCGTCGTCTACGGCGTCTCCGTCGGCGGGTCGGAGGACAGCACCCTGCACGTCATCGAGACCGCGACCCGCAAGGTCCTGCCGGACAGCATCGACCGGGCGCAGTTCGCCAGCGCTTCCTGGGCGCCGGACGGCAGGAGCTTCTTCTTCGCCCGCCTGCCCGCATCGTCGCTCACTGCCAAGGCCGAGGAGCAATACGCGCATCTGAAGGTGATGCGTCACGTCGTCGGGCAGGACCCCGCCACCGACACGGTCGTGCTCGATGCCGACCATCTGCCGTTCCCCTTCAAGGCCGCCGAGGTGTTTCCTTCCATCGGCATCACGCCGGGTTCAAACTACGCGTTGGCCGCCCTATCCGACGGCGTCTCGCCCGAGACCGCGCTCTACAGTGCGCCACTCGCCGACGTGCTGTCCGGCCATCCCGCATGGCGCCGTTTGGCCGTGCAGGCGGACGACGTGGTCGGCGCCGTCGTGCGCGGCGACATCGTCGATCTGATGACGCATCATGACGCGCCACGCTTCAAGATCGTCCAGACCAGTCTGGCTGCCCCGGACATCGCGAAAGCCCGAACGATCGTTCCCCAATCATCCGGCGTCCTGACATCGCTCGCCGCCGCCTCCGACGGCCTCTATTACGCCCAGCGCGACGGCGCCACGTTCTCCCTGCACCGCCTCGGCGCGAACGCACCCGAACCCACGACGATCGCCCTGCCGTTCGCCGGCACCATCTCGCCGCCCGAGGAGGACTCGGGCGGCCTGCTCGCCGCCCCGCAGCGCCCGGGCGCCCTCGTCAGCCTCGAATCCTGGGTCCGCGCGGACGCCTGGTTCCGCTATGATCCGGCGACCAACGCGCTCACCGACACAGCCATCCTGCCGCCGTTTCCCCGCGACCTGTCCGGCTACGTCTCGACCGAGACCACCGCCACCGCCCGCGACGGCACGAGCATCCCGCTCTCCATCGTCACCAGGCGCGGCCTGGAACTCGACGGCCACCGTCCGACCTACCTCGTCGGCTACGGCGCCTATGGACTGTCCTACGACCCGTCCTTCTCGCCCGGCTTCATTCCCTGGCTCGACCGCGGCGGCATCTACGCCGTCGCCCATGTCCGCGGCGGCGGCGAACTCGGCCAGGCCTGGCACGATGCCGGCAAGATCGAGACCAAGCAGAACACCATCCACGACTTCATCGACTGCGCCGACGCGCTCATCCAACGCGGCTACACCGACCCCGCCCATCTCGCCGGCGAAGGCACCAGCGCCGGCGGCATCCTGATCGGCGGCGCCATCACCCAGCGCCCCGACCTGTTCCGCGCCGCCCTGGTCCGCGTCGGCGCC
This sequence comes from uncultured Acetobacteraceae bacterium, assembly GCA_964247395.1. GTDB lineage: Bacteria > Pseudomonadota > Alphaproteobacteria > Acetobacterales > Acetobacteraceae > CAXTPV01. Next base: position 8,323 of record CAXTUK010000023.1, on the reverse strand, counting down.
ACCAATACCGTTCGCGAGGAATTCACCGCCAACGGCCCGAGCAACATTCCCGAATTCGGCACCGTGACCAACAAGGAGCAGTTTCCCTACATGCTCAAGATGGACGCCTTCAACCAGGTCAGACGCGGCGTCGCCTACCCCGCGGTCCTGCTGACCGGCGGCGTCAACGATCCGCGCGTGCCCGTCTGGATCTCGGCCAAGATGACCGCCAAGCTGCAGGCCGACACCAGCAGTCACCGCCCGATCCTGCTGCGCGTCGACTTCGATGCCGGCCACGGCATCGGCTCTACCCGCAAGCAGCACGATGACGAGGTCGCCGACGAGTTCGCCTTCCTGCTCTGGCAATTCGGTGAGGAGGGCTATCAGCCCGACAGCAGATAGCGAGCGTGCCCGATGCCTCGACCGATCAAGCCCCGGCGTTCATACCTGCTCCGCCCAGCGCGCGCGCCAGCACGTCCATCGCCCGACTCCACAACCGCTCCGCATCGTCCCGCGGCAGCACGCCTTCGCGCGACACCAGGCAGAGACGCAGACGCCCGCCGGACGCCAGCGACATGATCGCCGTCGCGTCCGCCCAGGGTGATGATCCGACCGTCGCGAGTGCTTCGGCAGCCCCGTCCGGCCCGGACGGAAGCCAGGCGTCGCCGAGATGTGAGAGCGTCAGGTCGTTCGTCCGCGGGCCGTGCAGGGCTCTGGTCACCGCGCCGTCGATCAGCGGATGCAGCCGCTCGCCCAGCCGCGCCGTCCGGTCGGGACGAAGCCCGACATAGCCCGCCAGGAGGTCCGCGCCCAATCGCCGGGCCTGCTCCCAGAACTGCTCGTCGAGTCCCTTCGGCAAGGACAGCGCCACGTGCGACGGCGTCGAGAACAGGAGATTGGAACTCCTAATCGCGAAGAACGGCCTCGGGTCGACCGGACAGATCATGCGGTTGAAGCTGCCGCTCGGATGCATCGCACGATAGGCGACCAGCACGGCCGTCGCGAGCGCGGCATAGATCGTCACCTTCTCCGATCGCGTGCGTTCGGCGAGCCTGTCCGCGCAGGCTTCGTCGACGACCCGATGCATGACGTAGCTCGGAGGAAGCGCCGAGCCGCGATGCCGCCGGGTTCGCGCCCCCTTCGCCCAGAGCACCGGCGCCCCCAGCGCCGCGATGGCGCGCATCCCGACCGCTGCCCGACGCCTCGGCGGCCCGAACAGCTCGTCCAGCGTCCCGAATCCCGGCGGCGCTCGCGGAACCTCGTCGTGCCCGGATAAACGCCCGATGAGTTCCCGCATCAGGATCAGCACCGATTGCCCGTCGCAGATCACGTGGTCGACGACCAGGATGAGATCGCTCCGGTTCCCAGCACGAACCCAGACCAGTCTCGCCAACGGGCCGCTGTCACGCATCAGCGGCCGGTCGAGCTCATGGTCGAACTCACGCCGCCAGTCGTCGTCCGCGGACCGCTCGACCGTCCGGACCCCGATCGCCGGGAGGGACGACGGAAACACGAAGCGTTCCCTCCCGCCGCGCGCCGCCCCCCCCGCCGCCGCCCGGCCCCCCCCCCCCCCAGCGCCGGGTGCCGCGCCTGCAGCCAATCGAGCGCATCCCGCAACGCGTCCGCCTCGATCGCGCCCTCGATCCGGGCGGCAAGCAGCACCGTGTAGGGATGGCCGCCCGCGAGCATGATCCGCTCATAGGCGAAGAGCGCACGTTCCATTCCTGAAGAGTGTAATAACAGGCCGCGCATGTCAGTCCCTCGGGGACCGAAATTCAGGATGATGCGCCCCGCACCTCCCGCTCGATCAGCGCCTCGAGCGCCCGCACCGGCCGCATATCGCCGGCCGCGCTCCGCCAGGACCCGACCAGCCTCGCCCTGATCGCGTCCCGACGCGCCCCGTCCCCCGCCAGCCCAACCGCCAGCCGCACGTAATCCTCCTCGTCGCGCGCGATCCCGTCGGTGACGCCGATCATCGTCAGGATCGCCGCCGTATGCCGCGCGCGCATCGTCCGCCCGGGCAGCGTCACGATCGGTGTTCCGAGCGGCAGGCATTCGAGCGTCGAGTTGCAGCCCGACCAGTCGAGGCTGTCGAGCACGACATCGCACACTCCCGACAGCGCCACGAAGTCATCCCGCCCGAGGCGGTCCAGGAACATGCAGCGCGCCACATCGAGGCTGGTCGCCAGTCGCGTGCGCAGCAGGGTCCTCACCTGCCGTCCTTGTGGCGCATCGATGAACACGAAGCGCGCGTCCGGCACCGCGCCCGCGATCCGCGCGAGCACCCGGTCATGAAGCGGCAGATACTTGAACAGCGCCTGCCCGCAGAAGAACAACGTGCACTCCGGTAGCCCGAACCGCGCCCGCATCGCCGCTTCCGGTGCAGGGGAGGGCGCCCGATAGTCGATCCCCAGCCCAGGCAGCCGCACCAGCCGTTCCGTGTAGTGCGCCTCCGCCCCCGTCGGCTCCATCAGTTCGCTCGACAGGAACAGATCCATCGTCGGCAGCCCGCTCGTCACCGGATGACCCCAGGACACGCACTGCAGCGGCGCGAGGCGCATCGCCGCCAGTCTGAACGCCGCCCCGTCCATCCCCGTCTCCGGATGGATCAGCACATGCGGTCGATCGCCCAGGATCTCGCTCCGCCACTCCGCCGTCGTTCGCGGCCCCTGCAAGAACCGCGCGCACAGCGACGCCGCCTCTTCCGTCTCGGGATGCGTGATCTCGCCGGTGTAGTAGCCGAACAGCTCGAACCGCTCCCGGTCCAGACCCCGCATCCAGCCACCCAGCGGGACCTTCCAGTTCGAATGGTCCCGCATGTAGCCCGACACGAAGCCCACCCGTATCCGCTCGCCGGCCGGGGGCGCCCCCGGCAGTTCGGCCGCCCCGTAGCGCGCCGTCGCCGCGTCCGCCATCAACGACCCATGCACGGCCTGCAGGTCCCGATCGACCTCGCCCGCGTAGGGCAGGTAGAACGGTTGCACCATGCCGGCCGCGTCCGCGAGCGAGGCCAGCCGCGCGCGGCCGCCCGCGCGCGTCCAGCCGTCCAGCTCTCCCAGACGCATCGCATACGCCGCCCGTGCATCTTCCCGCTCCGCCTCGGTCCGATACAGCGCCTGCAGCGGCGACATCGCCAAGGCCAGTCGCACCAGCGGCTCGTCCGGACTGAGCGTGGCCGCCGCTTCCAGCGCCGCCGCCGCCGCAAGACCTTCGCACCCGTCCTTCAGCGATTGCGCCAGCGCGATCCGCGGCTCGATCATCCGGGGCTTCGCCCGGATCAGCGCCGTCAGCAGTCCGCGCGCCTCCGCCTCCCGGCCCGGCACCTGCCGCACCAGATTGCCCAGATTGTGCAGGCTCTCGGCATGCGCGGGATCGCAGTCGAGGGCTGTCCGGAACATCGCCTCCGCCCGCTCGCTCAGCCCCGCCGCCTTCAGCGCCAGCCCCGCATTGCAATGCGCCGCCGCGAGCCCCGGCTCGATTTCTGCCGCGCATCGTGCCGCTTCGAACGCCTCCTGCGGTCGGCGCAGCAGCAGCAGCACGCCCGACAGGTTCAGCCTTGCTCCCGCATGCCTGCCATCGAGCGCGATCGCGCGCCGGTAGGCCAATGCCGCATCCTCGGGCCGGCCGAGCGCCTGCAGTGCGCACCCGTGATTGTAATGCCCGACCGCGAACCCCGGCTCGGCCGCCAGCGATCGCGCCAGCAGCCCCGCCGCCTCCTCGAACCGCCCTTGGGCCAGCCGCACCACGCCGAGCATGTGCAGCGCCCCCGCGTGCTGCGGCTCGAATGCAAGAACCCTCTGGTAGAGCCGGACCGCGTCCTCTAGCCGGCCCGAACGATGCAGCGCCAATCCCTCGCCGAACCTGTCCCTGCCCATTCCCCGACCTCGTCACGCCCGCCATAGCTTGCCGATGCCGCACGCGCGACGCCTCGCCATCCTGATCCTTCTCTCATGCGCGCTCTGTCTGGCCTACGCCGACCGGGTCGCCTTCTCGCTCGCGATCGACCCGATCCGAAGCGACCTGCATCTGTCCGACGCCGAACTCGGCACGCTCGGCGGCCTCGCCTTCGCCGTCCTCTACGCGCTCGCCGCGATCCCGCTCGCCCGCGCCGCCGACCGGGGCCACCGCCGCACGGTGATCGTCGCCGCCATCCTGCTCTGGAGCGCACTGACCGCCCTGACCGGCCGTAGCGCGAACTTCCTCCAGCTCTTCGCCGCGCGCGTCGGGGTCGGCATCGGCGAAGCTGGCGCGGCACCCGCATCGCTCTCCCTCGTTGCCGGCCTGTTCCCGCCTGCCGTTCGCGGCGCGGCGCTCGCCACCTGCTGGTTCGGCGCCTATCTCGGTCTGGTCCTCGGCCTCTGGGGCGGGGGCGCCCTGGTGCAGTCGCTCGGCTGGCGTGCGATGTTCGCCTGCTTCGCACTCCCCGGCCTGCCGCTCGCCCTCGCGCTGTTCGCCGTCCTTCCGTCCCGGGAAGGCGCCCTCGCGTCCAGCCGCGACCAGGACCTGCTGACCCCCTGGCGCAGCCCTGTCTTCCGCGAGCTCTTTCTCTTCTCGGCCACCGGCGGCTTCGTCGCCTGGGGCGGCCTGCTGTGGGACGCGACCTTCTACGAACGCAGCTTCGGCATGACCCCGTCCGAGGCCGGCTTCTGGCTCGGCGCGGCGCTCGGCCTCGCCACCGCCGCCGGCACGCTGGTCGGCGGTCCGATCGGCGATCGTCTCGCCCGTGGGTCCGACCACGCTCCGCTGCGTTTCGCCGCCTGGTCGCTCGTCGCGAGCCAACCCTTTCAGATCGCCTGCTACGCCACCGGGTCGAAGACCGTCTCGCTCGCCTGCATGGTGCTGACCACCACCGCTGGCGCGCTTACCGTCGGCCCCGTGCAGACCGCGCTGCAGCAATCGGTCGATGAACGGTCGCGCGCCACCGCCACCGCCTTCTACGGGATCGGCGGTTCGCTGCTCGGCGCCGGCCTCGGACCGCCCGCGTTCGGCCTGCTGAGCGACTTGCTCGCACCCCGCTTCCGCGGCCAGTCGCTGCGCGCCTCGCTCATCCTCTGCGCAATCCTGGGCTTCTGGCCGGCGCTGCATCTGTTTCGAGCCGCGCGGCGCCGGCCAGCGAGCCCAGCGTGACGCATCCC
>CAXTUK010000023.1:1064-3109 GCA_964247395.1 uncultured Acetobacteraceae bacterium | reverse complement strand
GGCGATCGAGATCCCCGTCACCCGCGACGCCGCCGGAAACAGGCTCGCGAGCATCGACGGCTGCAGCACGAAGTAAGGTGAGCCCAGCACGAAGATCGCGATCCGGATCATCATCAGCGTCGTCGGATCGGGATGCGCGCGGAGCAACGCGAACAGCGGCCAGGCCGCGACCATCAGCAGCACCGTCGCGATCGTGATGAACAGCAGCCGCCTGACATGCTCGAAGATCCGTGCCGCAACCAGATTGATCACGATCGCCGCCACGTACGACGCCGTCGTCGCGGCGAGACCCGCATGCATCCGCATGTGCAGCACCGTCGCCGCGTAGGTCGGCAGATAGACCAGCACGTAGGTCACACCGGTGCCGATCGCGATGGTGCCGGCGCCGATCGCGACCCGGTCCGGCATGTCGCGCAGCACGCGCCGCACCGGCGCCTCGGAACGGGTCATGGCCAGGAACGACTGCGTCTCGTCGAGCTGCCGCCGCAGCCACAAGCCGATCGGCCCGATCAGCGCGCCCAGCGCGAAGGCGATCCGGAAGCCGGATGCTTCATAATCGCCCGCGTTCAACAAGGACCCGAGCGCCCAGCCGGTCCCCGACGCCAGCGCGGAGGCGACGTTCTGGCTGGTCGCCTGGAAGCTGGCGAAGAAGCGGGCACGCGCCGGATCGTGCTCGAGCAGGAACGCGGTCGCCGCCCCGTACTCCCCGCCCAGCGAGAAGCCCTGCACCAGCCGCCCGGCCAGCACCAGCAAGGGCGCGGCGAGGCCGATCCGCGCCGCCGTCGGCACCATCGCGAGCATCGCGCTGCCGAACGTCATCAGCATGATCGCGATCGTCATCGTTGCCCGCCGTCCGTGCCGGTCAGCGACGCCGCCCAGCACCGCGGCCCCGACCGGACGCGCCAGGAACGACACGCCGAACGTCACGAACGTCAGCAGCAGCCCCGATGCGGCGTCATGCGCTGGGAAGAACGCCCTCGCGATCAACGGCGCGAAGAAGCCGTAGACGATGAAATCGTAGAACTCGAGCGCATTGCCGATCGAGGCCGCCGCGATGACCCGCAGCGTCCCGCCATGCCTCAAACCGTGATCTCGTCGGTCACCACGTCGAAGCCGGCGAGATAGGTCGGCCCGAAGCTCGTCGTCAGCGCAACGTCGGTCGCGTCCCGGCCGCGGGCCATCAGGATCCGCCCGATCCGCGGCGCGTCATGCCGCGCATCGAAGGTATACCACTCTCCCCCGAGATAGACGTCGAACCAGGCCGAGAAATCCATCGGCGCGTCGGACGGCGGCACGCCGATGTCGCCAAGGTAACCGGTGCAGTAGCGCGCCGGGATGTTCATGCACCGGCACAGCGTCACCGCCAGATGCGCGAAATCCCGGCACACCCCCACCTGCTCCTGATGCCCCTCGAAGGCGCTCCGTGTCGGCCGCGCCTGCTGGTAGTCGAAACGTATCCGCCCGTGCACGTAGTCGCAGATCGCCTGCACTCGCTCCCATCCGGGCGTGGTATGCCCGAACAGCGACCACGCCAGGTCCGACATCCGGTCGGTCTCGCAGTAACGGCTGCCGAGCAGGTAGACGAGCACCTCGGGCGGCAGCTGCTCGACCGGCGACGCGAGCGCGTCCGGCGCCTGACGGTCGGGCAACCCGGCATCCTCGATCGTGAACCGTATCGAGATCGTGGTGCTGCCCACCGGTGCCACGATCCGCGTCACCGTGTTGCCGAACCCGTCCGTGTAGTCCCGCGCCTCGGTCCCGGGCGTGAACTGCATGGCGTGCGGCGAGCGCAGATCGGCCACCCGGCTCGGATGCACGCTGAGCAGCATCACGCACGGGGTCCGCTGCATCACCTCGAGCCGAATGTCGTAGCCTGCCCTGATCAGCATCGTGCCTCCAGTTGATGAGCGGTCGGCGAGCCGCCAGTCTGACCGGAAGTCGTGACGCTGCAAAATGGGGGCCGCGACGCCGGAGACCACCGATGTGACCCTGCTCGGGCCGTTCGACCCGCATCCCGTCCGGGTCTCGAACCCGGACGGGATGCG
>CAXTUK010000023.1:773-1054 GCA_964247395.1 uncultured Acetobacteraceae bacterium | reverse complement strand
ATCGCCTTTCCTCCTCGTCTCCGATCACGCCGGACGCCGCCGCCCGGCCTGCCTCGGTGACCTCGGCGTCGCGCGGGCCGACTGGCGCCGTCATGTCGCCTTCGACATCGGCATCAAGGGAGCAGGCGGCCTGCTCGCCCGTGCGCTGGACGCCGCCCTGATCGAGCAGCGCTACTCGCGGCTCGTCATCGACTGCAACCGTTCGCCGGGCCACGAGAGCTCGATGCCCGTCGTCAGCGAGACGACGCCGATCCCCGCCAACTTCGGCATCTCGCCCGGCG
>CAXTUK010000023.1:0-763 GCA_964247395.1 uncultured Acetobacteraceae bacterium | reverse complement strand
CCCCACCCGCCCCCCCTCCCACCCGCCCCCCCCGCCCCCCCCCCGCCGCCGGACCATCTGCGGACGCCGGACGATCCTGGTCGCGCTGCATAGCTTCACCCCGGTCTATGCCGGCGGCGAACCGCGCACATGGCACGCCGCGGTGCTGCACGAACCCGGCGATCCGCGGGTCGCCGACGGCTTCGCCCGCGAGGTCCTGGCGCAACTTGCCGCCGAACCCGGTCTGGTCGTCGGCGACAACCAGCCCTATCGTCTGACAGCGGCCTCGGACTACACCGTTCCACGCCACGCATGGGCCGCCGGGCTCGACCACGTCGAGCTCGAGATCCGCCAGGACCTGATCGCGCATTTCGCGGGCCAGGCCGAGTGGGCCGCACGACTGGCACGGACGCTGACCGCGGCCGAACGAGGGGAGACGACATGAGCAGCGGCGATGCGGGATCGGGAATCATGGAGAAGCCGGGCCTCGCCCGGCCCGCCGGCCTGACCGGCCGCCCCCCGCGCGCCGGCGGCGTCGGCTGGCCGGTGATGCACTCCCGCTCGCCACGCCTGCACAATTTCTGGCTCCAGCGCTACGGCATCGACGGCGCCTACGTCCCGCTCGCGGTGCGTCCCGGCCTCCTCGAAGTGGCCCTGCGCGGCCTGCTCTATTCCGGTTTCGCCGGCGTCAATCTCACCATCCCGCACAAGGAGGCGGCGCTCGCTCTCTGCGACGAGCACGACGAGGTCGCCGCCCGCGCCGGCGCGGTCAACACGCTCACCT
>CAXTUK010000022.1:10260-16846 GCA_964247395.1 uncultured Acetobacteraceae bacterium | reverse complement strand
AGACGCTGTATTCCGGTCCGGAAGAGCCCCCGCGCAGCCGCCGCCGGCTTGCCCATGATGTTCGCCTGGTTGATCCCGCGCGGTTGATACGGAATGACGACGTCGGGCTTGACCCCGAGCGCCTCCTCGACCTGGCCCCTTTGCAGAGTACCGGGCGCGCCGACCTTGTTCAGAACGACGATCGGCCGCCGGCTTTGCGAGGAGCCGCTCGGCAGCGCCAGCAGCCTCAGCGCGTCGCGGACCGATCGCAGCGTCGGATCGATGACCAGGACGCGCTGATGCGAGAGCTCGATCAGGTCGCGATTGAGGGCCTGCGGCCGGAACGGCACGTCGGCGATGATGAAGTTGAATCGGCGACGCAAGATCGCGAGCAGTTGTCGCGCCGCCTCGGGCGCGACGAGCGGATCTTCCTCGAGCTTTTCCTCGCTCGCGAGAACGGAAAGCCGGTCATTGACCGGATACGCGCTCCGCTCGATCAGCAGCTCGTCGACACGCTGCGGCAGTTCGAGCGCCGTCCTCAGGCCGGGGCCGCTCTTCGCGCCGAGCAGCAATGCGCTCGCGCCGGTGTGAAGATCGGGATCGAGCAGCACCGTATGCCGGCGGATGTCGGTCGCGCAGTGCCAGGCGAGGTTGGCCGCGATCGTCGTTGCGCCGACCCCACCGGCGGCTCCTGTCACGGCGATCACCCGGCCGCCCTGCACGATCTCGGATGCGCCCTCGCCCGAACTCACCCAGGGCCCGAAATGGTGTGTGACCATGCTCCGAGCGAGCGGTTTGTAGAGGTATTCGAGGACGCCGAGCCCGCGCGTGATCTGCCGATAGAAGTTCACGTCCTGGCGATCGCCGATGACCAGCACTCGGGCGTCCGGCTCGACCACCTCGGACAGGTCGACAAGCAGGCTGATCGGCTGCTCCTCGCCGCCGATGTCGACCACGATCACCTGCGGCGTCGGGATCTTCCGAAGCAACCCGATCGCCTGCCGGCATGACATCCGCCTGATGTCGAGCGCGCCCGACAGCAACTCGCCGAGACCCTCCCGTAAGGCCGCCTCGCTTTCGGCGTCGCTGACGAAGGCGACGAAGCGCGCGCGTTCGCTGACGCTGCCGTCCGCCTCGTGGCGCAGCGAGGCCGCCGCGATCGATCCATCCATCAGGGTTCTCCGCCGGGATCGCTGGCCGAGGGCGTAGCCGGAGAGCCGAGCTGCAACGTGGTCAGGCCGACATCCGGCAGCGCCTTGACGTGGTCACGCCTCAAGCGGGTGACGGCGGCGGCGGCGAGCTGGCCGTCAGCGCCGGTCACTCCACGGCCGGTGACAAGATCATTCGGATCGGCGACCTGCGCCAGGAGATTGGCTTCATTGACACCGGTCGGGTTCCAGCGATTGCTGCTCGTCAGCGGATCGAGCTCGGTGCAGCCTGCGACGCCGAGGCCGACGAGGACGACAAGTGATCTGCCAATCACGACCCGCATCTCACTACTCCACCAGGAAGCCGGCATCGCCCGGCACGTGCGGCACGGAGCCCGCTCCCGCGACGCGAGCGCCCGTCTGCCTGAGGCGCAGGAGTCGTTCGATGTCGTTCGGCGGCTGATAGCCGTCTGTCGGCAGATGCAGGACTGCGGGCGAGGCGGCCGGCTTGACGATGTAGGGCGTCACGACGATGACGAGCTCTGACTCGTTGCGCTGGAAACTGTCCGAACGAAAGAGCGCGCCGAGGATCGGCAGGTCGCTCAGGACCGGTAGCCCGAGGCCGGTGTCCGTGGTGTTGTCCTGCAGCAGCCCGGCGATGGCGAAACTCTGACCGCTGCCGAGCACGACCGTCGTATCCGCGCGGCGAACCGTCAGCGCCGGGATCTGGATGGCGCTGTTTCCTTCCGAGAGCGAGACGGCGCCTTGTGTCGTCAGCTCGCTGACTTCCGGCCGTACGTGCAGGCTGATCTCGCCGTCGGACAGCACCGTCGGCACGAAGGCGAGCGAGATGCCGTATTGCTTGAACGTGATCGTGATCGTGTTGTTCTGATCGGCAATCGGAATCGGGAACTCGCCGCCGACGAGGAAGCTCGCCGGCTCGCCGCTCAGCGTCGTCAGGTTCGGCTCGGCGAGCATCTTGACCAACTGGTCCTGTGAGAGCGCATCGATGATCGTGTCAAGGGTCGCCCGCCGGGCGCCTCCCTTGAAGCGCGAGATGAAGCTGATGGCGCTTTCCGCGGCGCCGAGTGTCGCGACCGGATCCTGGAACGAGACTCCTTGGAGCGCTTCGCTGCCGAGCGTGTTCGTCGATTGCCAATTAACACCAAGCTCGCGCGTGAGCGTGCGTGACATCTCCGCGATGCGAACCCGCAGATTAACCTGGATCGATCCAGCAACGCGTGTCCTGTTGTCGATCTGGTCGTCCTTGCCGATGGCACTGCGTGCTTCGGCAACTCCTGCCTGATCCTCCGCCGGAGTCTCTGCTTGGCCTGCCAGCGCGACCCCGTTTGCTCGCGGCTCGGTGCGCAGGCCGGCCTGTTCAGGATCGTGATCGATCATGTGTTGGGTGGCACGGGCGGCAAAGCTGGAGGGAACGACGTCGATCGAATACTCGCCGACGGCGTGCCCAGATCCATCGGTCGCTGCCACGCTGGTGTGGCCAGGTGAAAGGCCGAAGACGAACAGGCTGGTGGCGCTGGCCGGCTTGACCTCGACTACTTTTGGATCGGCCGCATACACGTTGTTGGCCGCTCCGGAGAGCGTCAGCAAGCGGCCCGATCCTGCCTCGATCGCGATCGCGCGTCCGCTCGCCCAGGCCTGACCCGCGCCTGTCAGCCCTGCGCCGGCGAGCAACGAGCCGAGCAGCATCATTTTATGCAGCTTCGTGGCTCTGTTCATTGGAAATGAAAATCCTTCGCGTCCGTGGCTCCGTTAAAGATGTGAACCGTCCCGCCGCTGCCGCCTCCGGCCGCAAGCGCCGGCGAGACGTCGCTCCCCCACATCAGATTGTTCGAGACTCGTGAGCCCTCGCAGGCTTCGGTCGAGCAGACCGAAAGCGAGAGCCGGCCAAGTCGGCTGGCGATCGAGATCCGTTCGGCCTCCTGCGGCGAGGCTTCGAGCGTGATCGTCCGCTCGTCCGCACCCGCGCTTGCCGGTTGTTCACCGCGAACCAGGTCCTGGTTGGTCGCAATCACCCGCAGACCGCTCAGGACCGTTTCGGCCGACATCCGGTGACCGGACGAGGCGGCCGGATCGTCGAAGGCCTGTGTCAGGATGAGATCGACGTGATCGCCGGGCCAGATCAGTCCGGCAACGCCGCTGATCGAATCGACGCCGATGCTGACCGCGCGCTTTCCGGGAAGCAGGACAGCGGCGAGATAACTGTGATCGCCCGGCTTGACGAGATCATGATCGAAAACGAGACCGCCGACGGGGATCGTCACGCGCAGCAGGGCACCAATCAGGCCCGACCGCGTAGCCGGCTTGTCCTCGATAGCGGCGGTCGGGACAGCGGAGACCGGAAAGTCGCGTGTCGCTATATCCTGCGGCCCGAGCAGCTGGCCAGCATGCAACATCCGGCTCGCGACCAGCAGCGAAACCCTCGCCTCCTTCACGGTCGCCTGTAGCGGCGCGGTTCGGGCCGGAGCGGGCCGGAAGGCGAGCAAGCCCACCGCGGCCAGGCCGCTTAGACCGACCAGCATGAGAACAACGACGGCGATCCGTGTGATCACGGCCTCCACCTACTGCCGAGTGAGACAGAGGATGGACGCGGCGGCGATCGCAACCGCATAGGGGAGGGGCGCCCGCAGGTGAACGCGACGGCACTCGACCCGCAGCACGCGCCGCACGAGGTCACCAGGTCTCGGCAGCGAGGGCGGCCGAACAACGCGACCGAGCGCGAGATAAATGCAGGCAAGGACGCCGCCCGCGATCGAGATGTAGAGCAGCAGTCCCGGCTCCCGATCGGGGCGCATCCAGAGTGAGACTGCAGCCAGCAGCTTCACGTCGCCACCGCCGAGGAGCGAGGCGCGCCACGCGCACAGGCCGCCGAAAAACACCAAGATCGCGATGCCGAGGGCGGGCACGAGCTGCTGATGGCGCGTGGCCTCGACAAGCCCCGCGGCTCCGATCCCGAGCGAAAGCATGTTCGGGATCGTGCGAGCCGCAAGATCGTGCGCCGCCGCGTAAGCGAGCGCGAGACAGCAGAGCGCCACCATCATGGTGTCGAGCGACATCAGGTATGTCCGTGTATGGTAGTAGGCAGGAGACAGGACGGTTTTTGAAACTCGCCCGAACTTACTGGATAGAACTACCGATGGCTCCCAATGCGCTTGAAACCTGGCCACCGAACTTCGTGAACCCAGTGACGAGCAGCGCACCAAGGACACCAGCAATAAGCGCGTACTCGAGCGCGGTGACGCCCCGGCGGTCCAGCCTGAAGACAGCCCAGTGACGGAGAAGATCAAGCATTTAATCAGTCCTCTCTTTGGCCGCCGACGCCTCCGCCAGAGCGGAGCAACGGCAGGGATGATTGAAGTCACGGTTCGGGGGTGAACTCCACCTCCTGGGAAAGACTGGCAGGTCGGCATTACCGTTTGGTAAATGCGACGCAGCATTTGCTCGTCGCAACACCAATGCGAACAGTCCAGCTTCCATTCCGACGGCTAACGGTAGGTGCCAAGCGAGGGTCATCGGGTAGCACATCAAACCAAGCAGCCAGATCAGGGCGAGCCCGGCAGACTCGCCCTCCAATGCACCAATGGCACGCTGGTCTCGAACCAGCCAAGCCGCGGCGACCACCAGCCAAGTTGTGTCGTAGAAAAGAATAACCGGCATGATGAGCTGCGTGCCTGCGACGAGCACGGCATAGCGAACGCCAGAGGTGACCGGTTTGCGCCAGGTACGCCAAACGGCAACGACAACGAGGCACGAGACAAGAACCTCGCCTGAGAATGACATGCTACTCGGCAGACCGACCATTCGCCCCGCGCCGAAGACGCTCGCCAGAGCCACGAATGGCGCCACATGCTCTCCGGCGAACTGGCCTTCCGCATGCATGATCGCGGTGACGAACAAACGCCAGGGTTGGATACCAAACATCAAAGCCGATATAGCGACAAGCAACAGAACGCCCATAGTGGCTGAGGCGAATGCGCGCCATGATCGCGACGCAACGAGTGCTACGGGAATCAGCAAGCCCGTGTGCGGCTTGAACATCAGGCAAGACAACACCAACCCTGCCGCGATCGGCCGACGCCGCTCCAACAGCAACGTGCCGAAACCAAACAGGGCTGCAGTCAGGCAGGCGTTCTGGCCGAAACCGACGTTCCATAGCAAGGGCGAGAACGACAGGACTGTCAGAACGCAGTCACGATTCTGCATGCCAGTGATCGCCCGGACGGCAAGGATGCATGCGATTGTGGTGGTGGTGTCGAAGACGATGAAAGCTGTGACGTAGGGAAGATGGGCGAGAAGGCCACATATGAGCAGGAAGACGGGCGGATAGAAGAAATGAAAGTAACGGATATCAGGCGCAACGATGGCTTGCTCGATCGCGAAATGCACCGCACGATTATAAACGAGGGCCGGATGGGCACCGTTTGCAAGAAAACCTGCCGAGTAGAAGCTGACAAAGTCAGTCGTAAACGTCCGATCAAGCCGAGTGAACAGTCCGTATAGGGCGAGGACGATCGCCACGAACACTACCAGCTGACACGCCAGCATCACCGTCGTCCAGCGCCGGATGCGCGCGTGCGTGATCAGCGCGTCCAGACGCGCTAGCAACGTCGTCATGGCGTTTGCACTGTCGGCAGGGCCGCGAAACGGTCGGCATGGCCGGCCCGCGCCGAGACCGCGAACGCGTCGGGCACGATGACGTGCACCCCGGCGGCGACGATTGCGTCGGTCCAGCCGGACCCGATGCGACCGTCGAGCGCTTTGTAGACCTGCGCCGAATAGGAACCACCGCGCCCCGGATCGGCGGAATGGTAGCGCGCGACCGCTTCCGGCCACGAACCGGCCGACCGTCGCAGCGCCAGGAGGTAGCGCCCGGCGGCAGACGCATTCGACAGCGGGTCGAAGGCTTCGTCCAGATTGCGGAAGGCGTCCGGATGGTAGGCGAGGTCGACCTGGAAACAGCCAACATCGACGAAGCGGACCGAGGCGGCCTCGCGGCGCACATGGGTGATCGCGTCCTCGGCCGAGGCGAAGCGCTCACCAACGCCGTCGCTGTCGACCGACCAAGGCTGATTGCCGGTCTCGACTTGGCCGATCGAGCGCAGCACACCGGTCGGCAGGCCGAGCTGCCGTTCGACGATGCCCGCTGCCTCCGTGCAGGACGGCGCAGCCAGAGCCGACGAGCAGCCGGCCAGAACAGCCCACCAGACAAGGACGAGCGTAAGGCCCGCTGCGCGACGGCTCATGTCGCGCAGGATGCCCGGTGCGGGTGAAGCCTCCGTTAAGCGAGGCGGGCGGTCAGCTCAGTTCGACTGCCGGCGCAGAAAGGCCGGGATGTCCAATCCCGCCTCCTCGGCCGCCGGCGCAGTCGCGCGCGGCGGAGACGCCGCCTGCACCTCCGCGGTCGCCTCCTGAGCCAGTTGCGGCTCGGACCGTGGCAC
>CAXTUK010000022.1:2475-10250 GCA_964247395.1 uncultured Acetobacteraceae bacterium | reverse complement strand
GCCGTGCCGGCGTCCGGAGTGCCGCGGTCCGAGCCGCAACGCCCCTGTCACGATCCCGAACAGGCTCGTCCGTGATGCGGCTGAAGCCGCCGGCGCTTCGGGAGCGCGACCCGGCTCGACGAACAACGGGTTGCGCGGCGAGGACGCCTGACGCAGCGGTTGCGGCATCGCCTGAGGAGAGGGCGCCAGGCTGGCCGGTGTTGGCGCCGTGTGGGTCGTGACGGCGGGCAGGCTGGACTGGGCCGCCGGTTGCGTCCCGACCACCATGGGTTCGGCGTAATGCGACTGCGGCACGGCACCTCCGACGGCGACCGGCTGGCCGGCGCCGACCGCAACCAGTTTCGGCCGCGCCTGGTCCGCCGGCGCCGGGGTGTCGATGCCGGTCGCGACGACCGAGACCCGCACCCGACCGCTCAGACCCTCGTCGATCGCCGAGCCGAAGATGATGTTCGCGTCTTCGGCCACCTCCTCGCGGATGCGGTTCGCCGCCTGGTCCACCTCGTAAAGCGTCATGTCGTCGCCGCCGGTGATGTTGATCAACAGGCCGCGCGCGCCCGCCATCGACGTGTCCTCGAGCAGCGGGTTGCTGATCGCGGCTTCCGCCGCCCTGATCGCGCGATTCTCTCCCTCGGCCTCTCCGGTTCCCATCATCGCCTTGCCCATCTCGGCCATCACGGTGCGGATGTCGGCGAAATCGAGATTGACCAGTCCCGGCGCCACCATGAGATCCGTCACCCCGCGCACGCCCATGTAGAGCACGTGATCGGCCATCTTGAACGCTTCCTTCCAGCCCGTCCGCTCATTAGCGAGCCGGAACAGGTTCTGGTTCGGGATCACGATCAGCGTGTCGACATACTGCTGCAGTTCGGCGATGCCCTGATCGGCCGCCTTGGCCCGGCGTTGCCCCTCGAACGTGAACGGCTTGGTCACCACACCGACCGTCAGCACGCCGCGCTCGCGCGCCATCCGGGCGATCACCGGCGCGGCTCCGGTCCCCGTGCCGCCGCCCATCCCGGCGGTGATGAACACCATGTGCGCGCCATCGAGATGACGCGCGAGGTCATCGGCTGCCTCCTCGGCCGCCGCTCGCCCGATCTCGGGCTTCGCACCCGCACCGAGGCCTTGCGTCAGGTGTGGACCAAGCTGGATGCGTCGATCGGCCCGGCTATGCGTCAGTTGTTGGGCGTCGGTATTGGCGACGACGAAATCGACTCCCTGAAGCTGCAGCGAGATCATGTTGTCGACCGCGTTGGTGCCCCCTCCGCCGACGCCGACGACCGTTATCTTCGGCGTGAAGTCGGCGTAGGTCTGCTGCGGAATCGTCAGGTTCAGGGTCATGATGGCCTCCCCCTCCTCGGGATTTGAATGGACGCGCTCACACGCGCTCGCGCAGGAACTCGACCAGACGGCGAACCATGCCGGCCGGCCGCGGTTCCGAAAGATCGATATCGTTGAGCGGCCGCCCTGCGCCGGCAGCCCACGACAGCAGTCCGCATACGGTCGCGAATTCGGGACCCTCGTTGTCGCGCGGCAATCCCCTGACCAGACCAACCGGCTTGCCGAACCGGACCGGCCGTCCGAGGATGGAGGCGGCGAGATCGCGAACCCCTCCGAGCTGGCAGGCGCCACCTGTCAGGACGACGCGGCCGTTCGCCGCCCGACCGAGCCCTGCCGCCTCCAGTCGATCGCGGACCAGCTCGAAAGTCTCCTCCAGGCGCGGACGGATCACGCCGACCAGGACAGAACGCGGCACAGCCGCGAATTGATGCTCGTCCTCGCCGACCACCTCGACATTGAGCATTTCACGTTCGTCATCAGCCGAAGGTTCGACATTGCCGTAGATCGCCTTCAATCGCTCGGCGCTCGAAAGCGGCGTGGACAGCACCGATGCGATGTCCTTCGTCACATGCAGCCCGCCCACCGGCAATTGCGCTGCATGCAGCAACTGTCCCTCCGCGAACGTCGCGATCTGGGTGGTGCCCCCACCCAGGTCGACCACCGTCGCTCCGAGGATCCGTTCGTCCTCGACGAGCACGGACAAACCCGAAGCGAGCGGTGCCGAGACGAGTTCGCTCAAGGAAAGGTCGCAACGGGCGATCACGCTCGCCAAGTTCCGCAACGCCGAACTCGAGGCATCGATCATGTGCAAGCGGCCGCTGAGTGCCTCGCACACCTGGCCGCGCGGATCATCGACCCCGGTGGTGTCATCGACGGAGAAGCCGAGCGGCATCGCATGGATGACCTCGCGTCCGTTGCTGCTCGCGCGCAAGCGCCCCTCGTGAACGACCCTGCGCACGTCGCCGTCGCTCACCGCGCGACCGCCGACCGGCCAGCGCACATTGAACAGCCGGCTCTCCGGCTGCCCGCATGCAAGATTGACGGTCACGGCGCGCAGCCGATGATCGGCCATGTCCTCGGCCCGGCCGACGGCGGCGCGTATCGCCCGCTCTGCCTCGTCGAGATCGACGATGCCGCCAAGCCGGACGCCACGCGCCCCATGCAGGCCGAACCCGATCACCCTGATCTGCACGCCGTCCGACCGGCCAATGGCGCACGCGATCTTGCTGGTTCCGATGTCGAGGACGCCGAAAATGCCACTTCGCAGCGGACGTCCGCGCGACGTCTCTTCCGGTGGCGCGAGAAGGGCGCGTCCCGCAGGGCGTTGCTGCGGCGCTGTCAGCGGCGTCCGGTTGCCCGGCAGGGCGATCACACGTCCCGACGCCGTCATGCGGGCTTCCTCGCGGCATCCGTCGCGTCAGTCTGGCCGCCGTCCCCAGCTGGAACCGAATCGATGTGCGATGGCCGCAGCACCATCCGATCGGGCAGCCGCATATCGATCACCAGCAGGGACCGCTCAAGCAGCTTGTGATCGCGCTCGAACTCCTCCAGACGCCGCAGCGCAGGCGCCTCTTCGCCTTCAGGCAACAGCACGTCGCACCCATTCCTCAGGGTCAGGTTCCACCGCCGTTCGCCGACCCGAACCATCGCCAAGATCTCATTCTTGATGCCCGGCACCTGATCGAGTGCGTCGAGCATCGCTTCGGCGGCGGGGGGCGCCCCAGGACCGACCACGAGCGGCAATCGCGCGAAGGCCTCGGCATCCTTGCCGTTGAGTCCCTGGTTTTGCACGACCTTGCCGGTGCGGTCGATCAGCACGAACCGGCCCTGGTTCTGCCACACCGCGAATGGCTTGCGCTCGACGAGCGAGACCAGGACCGTTCCCGGCAGGCGACGCTGCACGATCGCCGTCTCGACGAATGGTAGCGTCTCGACGTTCCGCTCCGCATCATTGATCGAAAAACCCATGATCGGATCACCGACGGAAACGCCGAGCGCCTCGGTCACGTCGAGCTCGGACGTCAGACGCTGACCCTCGACGACGACCCGCTCGACCGGAAGTGCCAACCCGATCCGGTGACGTATCCAGGATCCCGTCCCGGACTGCTCGATCGCGCCGTGCACCGCGAGCACGCCGCATATTCCGAGCCCGAGCAGCGGGATTGCCAATGACAGAGGCCGCACCAGCCGCTTCTGCCGACGCGCCAAGATCGACAATCGGGACGGACGATCAAGCTTCCTCATGCTCGGCACGCGGCCTGATCGATCATCCACGCGCACAGCTCTGGGAACGACACGCCGCAGGCCTGCGCCTGTTCGGGAAGCAGCGATGTCGGCGTCAAGCCGGGCTGCGTGTTGACCTCCAGCAGCACCAGTCTCTGCTCGTCGAGACGGAAATCAGCGCGCGAGGCGCCATTGCAGCCGAGTGCCTGGTGCGCCGCCACCGCCACCGACCTGGCTTGATCGGCGATCGCAGGATCGATCCGGGCGGGCACGACATGCCGTGAACCACCAACAGCATATTTCGCTTCGTAGTCATAGAACTCGTGAGTGTCGTCCTCGCCGGTCAGGATCTCGGTGACCACCAGCGGGCGATCTCCCATCACCCCCACCGTCATCTCCCGGCCGGGCACGTATTCTTCCACCAGCATCCGGGTTCCGAACCGCCAGTTGCGTGCGATCTCGCGACGGCGATTGCAGCCTGCGCGAAGGATTTCTACACCGACCGACGAACCTTCCGAGTTCGGCTTGACGACATAGGGCAGTGGCAGCGGATCGTCGGCTTCTAGTTCGTCGGGAGTGACGAGCACGCCGCGCGCGACCGGTAGCCCAGCCTGTGTGAAAACCGCCTTTGCGGCCGACTTGTCCATGGCGAGAGCGGACGCCCGCACGCCCGAGTGTGTGTAAGGGATATCGAGCCAGTCGAGCACTCCCTGGATCGCGCCGTCCTCGCCAAAGCGCCCGTGCAACGCATTGAACACCCGATCGACCCTGACCGGCTCGGTCAACGCATGCACGATCGCCGCCAGATCCTCGCCGGCCTCGATCGGAACCACGTCCGATCCGCGCGACCGCAACGCTTCGATCACGCAGCGTCCCGTGGACAGGCTCACCTCGCGCTCGGTCGACATGCCTCCATAAAGAACGCCGACCCGCATCATGCAATGCCTCCCGGCGTGCCGACCCGCTTGATCTCCCACGCGAGATCGATGCCGAACGACACGCACACGCGAGCGCGAACGCTCTCTCCCAGTCGCTCGATGTCGCACGCGGTCGCGCTACCGGTGTTGATCAGGAAGTTGGTATGCAGCGGGCTGACCTGCGCACCGCCCAGTTTCATCCCGCGGCAGCCAGCCTGATCGACCAATTCCCAAGCCTTCAGCGCGGAGACATCCGGATCGGGGTTGCGGAACGTCGAGCCGCCGGTCCGTTCGCGTACCGGCTGCGTCGCTTCGCGCTTGGCCCTGATCTCGGCGATCCGCGCGCTCGCCCGCGACACATCGCCGGCAACGCCGCGCAGACGTGCGCGCACCACAACAGCTTCCGGCGGCAACGCGCAGCCACGATACCGGAAAGCGAGCGCCTCGGCCGGCAGTCGGACGAGCTCCCCGGTCCGCGTCACGATGTCCGCCCAGTCGAGCACATGGGCGATCTCGCCGCCGTAAGCGCCCGCGTTCATCGCGATCGCGCCACCGATCGTCCCCGGAATGCCAACCAGGAACTCGAGGCCGCCGATGCCCGCTTGCGCTGCCCGTCGCGCGACCAGCGCGTCGGCGGCACCGCCGCCGGCAACGATCGCATCATCATCGACCGCAATCGCGCCGAGCGACTTGCCGAGCCGCACCACCACTCCAGGAACTCCGCCATCGCGGACGATCAGGTTCGAGCCCGCGCCGATCGTCAGCACCGGGAGTTCCGGCGCAAGCGCGCGCAGGAAATTCGACAGCTCGTCGGTGTCGGCCGGCGTGAACAGCACCTCGGCTGGTCCGCCCACCCTGAACCAAGTCGACGGCCCGATCGGAACCGAACGCCCGAAATGGCCGCGTATCGTCGTGCCGGATGCCTGCTTCGCGAAAACCGCGGTCACGCGGCACCTCGCCGATCCGGCCGCTGCAGCGCCCCAAGCTGGCCCGGCAGGGCCTGCGCCCACGCGGTGATGTTGCCTGCGCCGAGACAGACGACGAAGTCGCCGGAACGCGCGATCGCATGCACCATTTCAGCCAGATGATCGGGTGATTCCAACGGAACGACCGACTTGTGGCCGCGCGCCCGCAATCCGTCGACCAGCGCTTCGCGATCGATTCCCTCGATCGGCGTCTCGCCGGCCGCATAGACGTCGGCCACGATCACCGTGCCGGCGTCGTTCATGCAGGTGCAGAAGTCGTCGAACAAGGAATTCAGCCGCGAGAACCGATGCGGCTGCACCACCGCCACCACGTCGCGCGCGCCGGCTTGGCGCGCGGCCTTGAGCACCGCCGCGATCTCGACGGGATGGTGCCCGTAATCGTCGATCACCGTGATCCCGGCCGTCTCGCCGGTCTTGGTGAAACGGCGCTTCACACCCCGGAATTGCGCGAACGCGCTCCTTATGGTCGCATCGTCGATCTCCATCTCGTGCGCGATCGCGACCGCGGCAAGCGCGTTCTGCACGTTGTGCGCTCCCAGCATCGGCAGCCGGAACGGTCCCAGTCGCCGCGCGCGGCCGCGCAACCGGTCAGTGACTGAAACCTCGAACGTTGCACCTCGCTTGTCCGCGACCAACCGCTCGGCCCGCACATCCGCCTGCGGCGAGAACCCATAGGTGACGATCCGATGATCCGACATGCGCGGGATCATCTTCTGCACCTCCGGATGGTCGATGCACAGCACGGCGAAGCCATAGAACGGAATGTTGGACACGAACTGGTCGTATCCCGCCTGCATGTTCTCGGGCGTTCCCCAGTGGTCGAGATGCTCGGCGTCCATGTTGGTCACCACGGCGATGACTGCCGGTAGGCGCAGGAACGAGCCGTCGCTCTCGTCCGCCTCCACCACCATCCAGTCGCCCTCGCCCATGCGCGTGTTGGTGCCGTAGGCCTCGATGATGCCGCCGTTGATCACGGTCGGATCCAGATGGGCCGCTTCCAGCACGGATGCGACCAGGCTCGTCGTCGTGGTCTTGCCATGCGTGCCGCCCACCGCGATCGACCAGCGCAACCGCATCAGTTCGGCTAGCATCTCGGCTCGCCGGACCACGGGGATCAGCCGCGCCCGCGCCGCCGTCACCTCGGGATTGTCCCGCTGAACGGCGGTCGAAATCACCACCACCTGCGCGTCGCCCAGATTGGTTGCGTCATGCCCGATCGTCACTCGGATGCCCGCGGCCCGAAGGCGCAGCACGTTGCCGCCTTCCGACAGGTCCGATCCTTGGACGCCATAGCCGAGCACGTGCAGCACTTCGGCGATGCCTGACATGCCGATGCCGCCGATGCCCACGAAATGAATGATGCCGATCTGCAGAGGCAATGCACGCATCAACCGATTCCTTCGCCGTCACGCGGAGTGGTGTCACGAATCGGGCGTGTCGCATCATACCGCGCGATTGCCATGTCTTCGACAAGCGAAGCGAAATCCTCCGCGGCATTCGGCCGCGCGATCGCGCGCGCCGCCGCCGCCGCCCTCTCGAGCATATCCGGATCAGCAAGCAGGAACGCGAGGTGCTCGGCGAGCCACCTCTCGTTGAAACCGGGCTGGCGCACCATCCAGGCCGCTCCCGCATCGACGAGGCGCTGCGCGTTCGCCGCCTGTTCGTCGCCGGCCGCGATCGGCAACGGCACCAGCAGGGCAGGGCGTCCCGATGCGGCGAGCTCGGCAATCGTCGATCCGCCGCTGCGCGCGATCACCAGATGCGCCCGCTCGAGCAGGCCGGCCACATCACCGAAGAACGGCGACACCTCCGCCTCGATCCCAGCCGCGCCATAGGCCGCTCGCACCCGCTCCACATCCTCTTCGCGCGCCTGCTGCGTCACCCTCAGGCCTCGTCGCCTGACGTCCGGCCATGCGATCAGGACCGGCGGCACCACGTCGCTGAACACGCGCGCGCCCAATGATCCGCCCAGCACGAGCAGTTCGACCCGCTCGCGCGGCGGCGCGTACGGCCCGACCGACGCGATCGCCTCGCGCACCGGATTGCCGACCAGCACCGCCCGCGTCGCGGCCGGCGCGCCGCTCACGTCGGCGAAGCTGGTCGCGACCGCATCCGCGAAACGCGCCAGCAAGCGGTTCGCACTCCCCAGAACCGCATTCTGGTCGTGCAGCACCATCGCCGGGCGACGCGCGAGCGTCCGTGCCGCCAGCATCGGCGGCACCGTCGGGTAGCCGCCGAAACCGACCATCACCTCCGGCCGCGTCTTCCCGAGCACCCGTCTCGCCTGCACGGTGCCGCGCGGCCGCGCGCG
>CAXTUK010000022.1:0-2463 GCA_964247395.1 uncultured Acetobacteraceae bacterium | reverse complement strand
CCCCGCCGCCATCGACGACGTGCATCGAGGCGAATGCGCGCGATGCCCGATCCGCGGTGCGGCGATCGGTGATCAGCGACACATCATGGCCACGGGCGCCGAGTGCGCGCGCGAGCGCCTCGGCGGGAAACAGATGCCCCCCGGTTCCCCCCGCGGCAATCATCACCCGGGTCAAGACCGCACCCGCCTGCGCGTCAACGCGAGCAGCATACCGACCGTGAGCGCCACCGACATCGCCGACGACCCGCCATACGAGATGAACGGCAGCGTCATGCCCTTGGTCGGGATCAGGTGAAGCGTGGACGCCATGTTGACGAATGCCTGCAGCCCGAATCCCGCGCACAACCCTGTCACCGCCAGCGGCGTGAACGCCTCGTCGTTGCCGAGCTGCTTGAGCAGCGAACGCACGACGATGAACAGGAACGTCAGGATGATCACCAGGCACAGGATCATCCCGAACTCCTCGCCAGCGACCGCAAAGACGAAGTCCGCGTGCGCGTCCGGCAACAGGTCCTTCACGCGCCCTTCGCCGGGTCCTCGCCCGAGCAAGCCGCCGTGCGAGAACGCGGCCAATGCCGTGTCGATCTGATAATGATCACCTTTCTGCGGATGCACGAACCGCTCCACCCGGCTGCGCACGTGCGGAAACACCACGAACGCGAACCCGAACGCGCCCCCGAGCGCGCCCACGCCGACGCCAACCAGGACCAGCGGCAACCCGTCGATGAACAACTGCACGAGGAACACGCAGAGGATGACAGACAGCATGCCGATATCGGGTTGCGACTTCAGCAGCACGACGATGATCGCCAGAACGCCGAACGCCGCCACGTGGCCAGGGAACGCCCGCCGCGCCAGGCCTTGCGTCCGTCGGCCTTCTGTGAGCAGCCAGGCCGTCGTCACTGCAAAGCAGGGCTTGAGGAACTCGCTCGGCTGCACCGACATCAAAGGCAGGGAGATCCACCGGCGCGCGCCCTTGATCTCCATTCCGTGCACCAGCGTCAATGCAGTCGCGGCCAGCGCGACCAGGCAGCCGAGCAGGGCCAGGCGCCGGATGTTTCGGGGCGACAGCACCGACGTCGCGATCACGATCAGGCCGGCGATCGCGAGAAAGACCACCTGCTTGAGGATGAACATATCGCGCGAGGCGCCGATCCGCGTCGCGACCGCCGGCGACGCCGCAAGCACCAGCACGTAGCCGAAGCCGATCAACATGAAGATCGCCGACAGCGTCGCGCGATCCACCGTCCACCACCAGCGCCCGAGGACGGAATTGTCGGTGCGCGCGGGCGCGTTCATGCGGCATTCCTCGGTCGGGTCTTGAGCGCTCGCACCAGCGCACCGAACCGATGGCCGCGTGCCTCGAAGTCCGCGAACTGGTCGAAGCTGGCCGCCGCCGGCGACAGCAGCACCAGCCCGGCGCCCGAAGAGCGCGCCGCCTCGAAGGCGATCGGAACCGCTTCATCCAGCGTGCCCACGATCCGATGCGCGACACCGTGAGCTGCGAGCGTGCGCGCGAACAGCGCCGCATCCTGCCCGATCAGCAATGCTTCGGCGACCTCGCCGAGCACCGGCGCCAGAGTCTCGATCCCGCCCTCCTTGGCCAGGCCGCCGGCGATCCAGACGCATCGACCGACACAGCCGAGCGCGCGCGAGGCGGCCTCGGCGTTGGTCGCCTTGCTGTCGTCGATGAACGTGATCCCGTCCATGGTCGCGATCCGCTTCTGCCGGTGCGCCAGACCCTCAAAACTCGACAACCCGGCTGCGAGGCTGTCGAGCGAAACGCCCATCGCGAGCGCGAGCGCGCAGGAGGCCGCCGCATTCTGGCGATTATGCGCGCCTTGCAGCGCCTCGCAGGCTCCGAGATCAGCAACCGCACGGCCCCCAAACGTCAGCGCACCGTCGATCACGCGCCAGTCGGCGTCACCAGCCGCACCCGAGACAGTCACCGGATGCGGCGACAGCGAGGTGGCCACTCGGGCGCTCGCTGCATCATCGACGCCCACCACTGCGATCCCGTCCGGTGCGCGATCGGCGAAGATCAACCGCTTGGCCTCGATATAGCCATCCAGGCCGCCATGCCGGTCGAGATGATCGGGCGACAGGTTGAGCAGCGCGGCGGCATCGAACCGCAGCCCCGGCACACGCTCGAGCATGTAGCTCGACATCTCGAGCACGTATACGCCCTCGTCGCCAAGCAGGGGCAGCGCGAGTGCCGCGGGTCCCAGATTTCCGCCCGCGACGGCCTCGATGCCGGCGCTCGCCAACAAGTGTCGAACCAGGACCGTCGTCGTCGACTTGCCGTTGGTTCCCGTCACTCCCACGAACCGCGCGCGCAACCCGGCCGTGCGGACCCCGTCGAACAGCAATCGCGCGTCCGACAGCACCGGCACGCCGCGCGCGACCGCGTCGGCGGCGAGCGGATGCGCGCGCTCGCCGCGATGCGCGATCCCGGGGGACAAC
>CAXTUK010000021.1:7513-17235 GCA_964247395.1 uncultured Acetobacteraceae bacterium | reverse complement strand
TGCCAGCCGTCGCGGACCAGCGCCGCGGTGACGTGGCTGCCGAGAAATCCGGTGCCGCCGGTGAGCGCTGCGATCCGCGCCGTCAAGTGCCGGGGAGGACCGGCAGCTGTCCGGCAAGGTAGCGCTGCCGCGCGACGCTGCGGCTGAGCTTGCCCGACGTCGTGTAGGGTAGGCTGCCTGGCGCGATCAGGACGACGCGGCCGGTCAACCCGTGCTGCGCCCGCACCGCGCCGCCGACCGCCTCGCGAAGTGTCTCGGCCGCGAGCGCGTCGGCAACGCCGCGAGCCTCCACCGCCAGGATCAGCGTCTCCCGTCCGTGCTCGTCGACGGAAAAGGCCGCGACGTTGCCCGTCCTGACCACCGGCACGAAATGCTCGACGGTCCATTCCAGATCCTGCGGCCAGATATTCCGGCCATTGATGATGATCAGATCCTTGGCGCGCCCGGTGACGACCAGGCGGTCGCCCAGCCGGTAGCCGAGATCGCCCGTGTCCAGCCAGCCGTCGGCTGCGAGCACGGCGCGCGTCTCGTCCGGCCGTCCATCATAGCCCTGCATCAGGCTTGCGCCGCGGGCGACGATGCGGCCGACATGGCGATCGGCCAGGGACGTTCCCGCATTGTCGTAGATCGCAATCTCGACGCCGGGCAGGGCGGAGCCGCACAGCACCACGCTGCGGCTTCGCGCGGCATCCGACGTCACCGGCCGGGCCACCGCGTCGGTCTCCAGCCGGTCGAGATCGATCTGCTCGGTCTCGATGCCGCTGCCGATCGGAGCGAAGCTGATCGCGAGCGTCGCCTCGGCCATGCCGTAGCTCGGCAGGAACGCCCGCTGATCGAAGCCGCACTCCGAGAAGGCGTCGGCGAAGCGCGCGAGCGAAGCGGGGCGGATCATGTCGCCGCCGATGCCAGCGATGCGCCAGCACGAGAGATCGAGGTCGGCATCGGTGACCGACCCGGCCCGCCTGGTGCACAGCTCGTAGCCGAAACCCGGGCTGTAGGAGATCGTACCGCGGGCGCTCGAGAGCAGGGACAGCCAGAGCAGTGGCCGCCGGGCGAAATCCTGCGTCGCCAGCAGATCGACGCTCACCTGGCCGGCCAGCGGACTGAGCAGGAAGCCCACCAGGCCCATGTCGTGCGAGAGCGGCAGCCAGGACACCGCGCGGTCGTCCGGCCGGATCTGCAGGCCATGCCCGAGGATCGCCGATACGTTCGCCATCAGCGCCTTCTGCTGGATGGTCACGCCGAGCGGGAAACGCGTGCTGCCCGACGAGAACTGCAGATACGCGGTGTCCTCGGGCCCGATGTCCGGCAGGCGGGTGGGAACCGGAGCGCCTTCGCGCAGCGCGGCGACGCTGTCGCAGAGGCGCAGGCCCAGCTCCGGTGCGAGCGGCGAAAGCCAGTCGATCAGCGAGGCAGGAGCCAGCAGCGCCGTCGCGCGAGCCGCCCTGGCCATCCGGCGCACGTGCGCGACATAGGTCTCGCGACCGCCGAAGGCGAGCGGAAGCGGCAGCGTCGCCGGGGTGAGCCCGGCATATTGGCAGGCGAAGAAGGCACCGACGAAATCCGGGCTGGTTTCGGCGACCATCGCCACCCGCTCGCCTCGGGTGAAGCCCCGGGCGAGCAGGCGCTGCGCCAGGGCGCGCGCGTCGCGTCGCAGGACGCGGTAGGACATCGCTTCGGTCATCGCGCCGCCGATGCCGTAGAAGCTCAAGCCGCTCTCGCCGAGGGCGGCGTAGTCGAGAGCCTCGGGCAAGGTGGCGAAGTCGCCGCGACGCTGGGCAATGCCGCTCCGTGTCGGCGAGGGCCGGGCCGGTGTCGTTCGCTCGAGCATGCGTCAGTGCCCGCCCATCAGGCGAGCGTCTTCTCGTAGATTCGATAGGTCTTGTAGGGTCGGCCGCCAACCGCCTCGGCCAGATGACGCATCGGCAGGTTGTCTTCCAGCACCCATGACAACTCGCAACTCGTGATGCCGCGCGCCCGCGCCTCGCGCCGGAGCGACTCGACGATGTGCAACGACAGCAGACGGCCGAGCAGGCCGGCGGCGAAGCGCCGGCTCACCCCCATCAGCGGCACGCGCGCCGACGCCACGCCGGAGACCTTCAGCCGCCACAGCAGTCTGGCCCAGCCGAACGGGGCCAGACGGCCCGACAGGTCGCGGATCGCCGCGTTCAGATTCGGCAGGCAAAGGCCGAACGCCGCGGGCTGGCCGTCGACCTCGGCGAACCACACCAGACGTTCATGCAGCAGCGGCCGCATCGCGCGCGCCATATGGCTGACCTCCTGCTCGGTGATCGGCACGAATCCCCAGTGGTCCTCCCAGGCATCGTTGTAGATCCCGACCAGGGCCGTCACGTCCCGCTCGACCTGGCTCATGCGCAACGGTCGCAACACCACGTTCGCGGGCAGGCCGCGCGCCACCATCGCGGCGGCGGCCGGCGGCAGGGCCGCCGACGTGTCGCAGAGATACGCGTAGAGATCCCTGACCTTGCGATAGCCGAGCTCGACCAGACGCGCGGCGACGTAGGGCGGGTCGTGCGGCATCATCAGCATCGGCGGCGTGTCGAATCCGTCCACCAGCAACCCCGATTCCTCGTTGATCGACAGGCTGAACGGCCCGTTCACGAGAGCCAGGCCGCGCGCCGCCAGCCACCCCTCGGCCGTCGCGAACAGGGCGGCGAACACGGCCGGATCGTCGACGGCGGCAAGCATGCCGAAACTGCCCGCCGGTCCCGCCGGACCGGTCGCGCCCAGATGGTCACGCTGCGCGCTGATCCGGCCGACATCCTTGCCGTCGCGCCGGGCGATCCAGAACATCGCCTCGGCATGGGCGAAGAACGGATTGCCCCGCGGCGTCAGGGCCGCCCGACGCTCCGAGCGAAGCGGCGTCACATAGTGCGGATCGACGCGGCCAAGTCGCTCGCCCAGCCGGATGAAACGGTCCAGGGTGCCGCGTCCATCGACCGGAACGATCTCGATCCCGCCCGCGACCGCCGACCTCACGCGGCCCTGCCGGCCTCTGGAGCAGGATCGCGCCGTCGTGGCCGGTCTCGCGGCAACTCGCCGGAAAGCTCGGCGACCCACGGATAGCGCGCCGCCTCGGCCGCGTCGTAGCCGAGATTGAGCGCGTGCGCCGAACGCGGTCGATCCCGCGCCGAGCCGTAGAACGTGCCGAGCACACGATCCACCGTGAACGAGGTGATGCCGAAATTGCCATCCTCGTTGTGGAAGTGGTGCGCCAGATGCAGCTCCTTCATCCGACGAAGCAGACGCAGCCGAGGCCTGACGTTGAGGTGCTGGATGCAGTGGCAGAACTCGTAGCCGCAGGTGATCGCCAGGCCGGCGGCCATCGCCGCCGCCGCGCCGGCGATGCCTCCGCCGACCAGCCAGCCCAACGGAACCAGGATCAAGGCCAGCGTCGGAACCGTGTTCGCAGGCGAACCGAACAGCACGTCCATCCGGTGCGGATCCTGGTGATGATCGAAATGGATGCGTTTCCACAACGGCGCCGTCAGCCGCGAGCGGTAGAGGAACCGGCCATGCAGGATGAAACGGTGGATCGCGTACCAGGCGATCGGGTAGGCGATCGCGGTCGCGAGCCCGGCTGCGAGCGGCGGACCGGCCGCGGCCGCCGTGCATCCCGCCAGAACGAGGCAGACGGCGGCGAGCGCCCCATACAGATGCACCGCCGGGTGGCTTGCGAAAGCCCTGAGCAGATCCGCCATCGACATGCGGCCGAGATCGAATGCGGCCCCGTTCTTTCGCCAGTTATCGTACATCGCTCACTTCTTGGCCCGATACCATGAGGGTTGCAACAGTCCCACCCGGGCGCCGGCGGTTGCGATGGATGCCGCCGCTACTGCGCTGCCGCGGCGATCCGCATTTTGGAACTGCAAACGGCACCGAGCTCCCGACCGATCTCGATCATGACGCCGAGCGCCTGATCGATCTCGGCTTGCGTGTGCACGGCGCTGACGCTGGTGCGAAGCAGCGATTGGCGACCCGGGGTCGCCGGCGGGAGTGCCAGGTTGACGTAGATCCCCTCCTCCAGCAACCGGTTCCAGAACACGGTCGCCATCGCGGGATCGGTCAACCGGATGGAGACGATCGGGCTCGCTGTCGGGCCGAGCGAGAAGCCCGCGGCGGCCAGACCGTCGTAGAGATGTTCCGCGTTGCGCATGAGGTCGGCACGCAGCATCGGCCTCTCCTCGACGATCTCGAGCGCACGGTGCACCCCTGCCGTCACCGAAGGCGGCAGCGAAGCGGTGAACATGTAGGGCCGCGAAGCGAGCCGAAGCAGGTCGAAATCCGGCATGTCGGAGGCACAGAAGCCGCCGATCCCGCCCAGACTCTTGCTGAACGTCCCGATGACGAAATCGACGTCGGCCTCCACGCCTGCAGCCTCTGCCAGGCCGCGGCCATGCTCCCCGAGCACACCCAGGGAATGCGCCTCGTCGACGAGCAGGAAGGCGCCGGTCTCGCGCTTGATCGCCGCGATCTCGCGAAGCGGCGCGAGGTCGCCGAGCATGCTGTAGATGCCCTCCACGACGATCAGGTTGTGGCCCGGGCCGTCCGAGAGCAGCCGCAATCGCCGATGCAGGTCGGTCGGATCGTTGTGTCGGAAGCGGGTGACGTTGGCACTGCTCAGACGTGCGCCGTCATAGATGCTCGCATGGCTGTCGCAGTCCAGCAGGAGATTGTCGTCGCGCGAGGCGAGCGCCGACAATGCGCCGAGATTGGCCTGGTAGCCCGTCGTGAACACCATCGCGCTGCGTCTGCCGAGGAACCGCGCGATCTTGCGCTCGAGCGCCGCATGGCCGCTGTAGCTGCCGTTTGCGATCCGCGACCCCGTCGTGCCGGTGCCGTCCTGCCGCACCGCCTCGACCGCCCGATCGATGCAGTCCGGATCGAGGCTGAGGCCAAGATAGTTGTTGGTGCCGAACAGCAGTATGGCTCGGCCGCCGAGCCTCGCCTCGGTCGGTGAGACGACGCGGTCGAAGACCGTGTCGAACGGGTTCCGCCCGGTTCCCGACAGGCGGTCGAGCGATCGCTTGAGGTCATCGTAGCGTGACAGCATGCGCTAGTGCCTCACCTCGTGAGTTCCAGCGTCAAGCAGATCCGCGAGATCGCCGACCGTCCGCACCCGGGCGACGGCATCGATCGGTATGATCAGGTTGAACCTGGTCTCGAGCGCCATCACGAAGTCCATCACCGCGATCGAGTCGAGCTTCAGGTCCCGAACGATATCCGTATCGGGTGAGATTCTGTCCCCGACATCGGCCGGAACCCCTTCCATCCCGCGAATGACGTGGGAGATCTGCTCCAGGGTGCTCTGATCACTCGGCACGACAACACGCCCCCGGTGGAATCCACATCGCAGGCCGTCGCATATCAGGCATGTTTCCGTTGAGCAATTCGACCGCCTCCGGGGAGAACAGCATGCTCGGCGCGCTGGACATCTGGCGTTGCGCTATCGTCAGGCAGCCCGCTTCGTCGATCATCAGGGCCGGCGTGGACGCAGCCTCGATCGTCTGGCTTCCCGACATGCCCCGCTACAGCTTCCGGGCCGATCCGTTCGGGTTGTGGCGCGACGGACATCTGCACGTGTTCGCCGAAGCCTTCGACTACCGGAACCGGCACGGTCATATCGACCTCCTGGTCTACGACGGCAAATTCGACCTTGTCGAATGCCGCACGATCCTGAGAGAATCCTGGCACCTCTCCTATCCGATCGTCTTCGAAGCCGAGGGCGAGACGTGGATGCTGCCCGAGGCCTGCCAGTCCGGCACCCTGACCCTCTATCGTGCACGGAAGTTCCCCGCCGTCTGGCAGGCGGTCTGTCGTATCGCTCTCGACGGACCGGCCATCGATGCGACTCCCGTATGGCACGACGGCAGGTGGTGGATGTTCTACGCGCCCTCGCACCACCGGGCAGCGAGGTCGAGCCATCTCCATGTCGCCTGGTCGGAAAGGCTGACCGGACCTTGGCGGCCGCACCCGCGCAACCCGGTGCGCGTCGACCCGGGGAGCGCCCGCCCGGGCGGCACCGCCCGATCGGCGAACGACCGGATCGTCCTGCCGGTCCAGGATTGCCGGTCGACCTACGGCGCCGCGATCCGGGAGCTCTCGATCGGCGTTCTCGACGAGACGCGTTTCGAGGCAACGGCCGGTCCGAGCGCCCGAGCCCCCGCCTGGATGGAGCCGTTCACCGACGGGCTTCACACCCTGTCGGCAGCCGGGCCGGTCACGCTGATCGACGTCAAGCTGAGGGACCGCTCGCTCGGAGGCAAGGCGATCGACGTCGGCGGTCGCGGGCGCCGGCGGGTGATAAGAGGCGCTCAAAACCCCGGCGCCCCCGGGGGCGGCGCCCGACCGGATCGCCGGTCTCGATATCCTGTCCGCACCCTCCGCGGCATGACGCGCGGGCTCCGCCAGCCTGGCTGGCCGCGGAGCCCCGCGGCCGATCAATCTGGCCAGACCGTCGTCGAGCAGGATCTCGGCACGCAGGCCGAGCATGCGTGCCGCGCGACGTGGGCATCCGCAGGACCGGCGAATGTCTCCCGGCCTGGCCGGAGCCTCGATGAACCTGGCGGTGGCTCCGCACCGTGAAGCGATCATCTGCGCCAGCGCCCGGATCGATGTCGGCCGCCCGGTGCAGACGTTGAAGATATCCGGGAAGATGTCCGGCGAGCCTCCCGCGGCAAGCCTGTCCATCGACGCGGTGAGATGCGCCACGACGTCGAGGACGTGGATGAAGTCACGAGTCTGCGCACCGTCGCCGTGCAGCGCGATGCTCCTGCCCGAAGCGATCCGGTCCGAGAACAGCGAGATCACTCCGCTGTAGGCCGAAGCAGGGTTCTGACGCGGACCATAGACGTTGAAGAACCGCAATCCCGTCGTCGGCACGCCATGGATGCGAGTCGCGACCGCCGCGTGCAGCTCGCAACCATACTTGTCCGCGCCGTAGGCGGTCAGCGGCTTCGGCTCGCGATCCTCGCGTGCGAGCGCGCCCTCGGTGTCGCCATACACCGCCGCCGAGGAGGCGAAGACCACCGGAACCGCACGGCCGCTCGGCGACGCCGTCCGCGCCGCCTCGAACACCATGATCGAAGCGGTCTGGTTGACCCGGTGGGTTGCGGACCAGTGCTCGTTGGCGCGCGCGATCGAGGCGATGGCGGCGAGATGGAAGATCGCGTCAACGCCGGACGCGGCACGGCGGACGCAGCCGGCATCCGAGACGTCACCCTCCACCACCCGGATCGCGGGGTCCAGGTGGCCTCGCCGGCCGGTCGAGAAATCGTCGAGCACGCGGACGTCATGACCCGCGTCGAGCAACGCGTCGCACAGGTGCGAGCCGATGAAGCCCGCCCCGCCCGTCACGAGCACCCTTCGCGGAGCATCGGCCGCCCTTGCGCCTCGCGGCGATGCCTTCTCGATCTCTTGTTCCTCCCTGGGCGGCCGTCTACGACCTGCTCGCTTCCGTCTCGCGAAGGAGAATTTCGGTGGCCCAGCCGGTTCGTCTAGCCCTGGTCGGTCTGGGGAAGATCGCCCGCGATCATCACCTGCCCGCGATCGCGGCCACTCCCGGAATCGAGCTCGTCGCCGTCTCGAGCCGCAACGCGAGCCTCGACGGCGTTCCCGCCTTCGGCTCGCTGGCCGACCTGCTGGCGTCCGACGTCGCCTTCGATGCGGTCGCGCTGTGCACGCCCGCGCAGGGACGCCGCGCCCAGGTCGAACTGGCGCTCGATGCGGGCAAGCACGTCATGCTGGAGAAGCCGCCCGTCGCCGCCCTGACCGAGATCGCGCCCATGCTGGCATGTGCCGAGCGGGCCGGTCGCGTTCTGTTCGCGACCTGGCATTCCCGGTTCGGCGTCGCCGTCGAGCCGGCCCGCGATATTCTCGCGCGCGCCCGCCTCCGCTCGGTCGCCATCGTCTGGAAGGAGGACGTGCGCTTCTGGCACCCCCGTCAGCGATGGATCTGGGAGCCGGGCGGCTTCGGCGTCTTCGATCCGGGCATCAACGCCCTCTCGGTCGCGACCCGCGTCCTGCCGCGGCCCTTCTTCCTCACCGAAGCCGATCTCTACCTGCCGGCCAATCGCGCCATGCCGATCGCGGCCAGCCTCGCCTTCGCCGACACCGAAGGCGTCCCGATCGTCGCCCAGTTCGATTTCCGCCACCCTGAACCGCGCGTCTGGAGCATCCATTTCGAGACCGACGAAGGTCGCCTGACCCTGTCGGAAGGCGGCGCCCGCCTCGACCGTCAAGGGACGATCGTGATCGAGGATGACCCCGTCGTCACCGATGGCCTGTCGCCGAGCGAATATCGCGGCCTCTATCGTCATTTCGCCACACTCGTCGAACAAGGCCGATCGGACGCCGACATCCTGCCGTTGCTGCACGCCGCCGATGCCTTCAACCTGGGCCGACGGCACGTCGTGGAGCCGTTCGAGGATCCCTGAGGCGATGGACTTCTCCACGATCACCGTTCTCGTCGTCGGCGACGTCATGCTCGACCGGTTCGTGGAAGGCGACATCGAGCGCATCTCTCCCGAGGCGCCGATCCCGGTGCTGCGCCTGTCGCGCACCCGCGAGATGCCGGGCGGCGTCGGCAACGTGGCCAGCAACGTCGCCTCCCTCGGGGCGCGCGCGATCCTGATCGGCCTGGTCGGGCGCGACGAGGGGGCCTCGAGCCTCGATCGCGCCTTCGCCGCCTCCGGCCGCATCGAGCCCGTCCTGATCGCGTCCGAAACCCGGCCCACCATACGCAAGACCCGTTTCATCGCCTCGCGCCAGCAGGTGGTCCGAATCGACGAGGAAAGCCTCGCTCCCCTGTCGGCTCCGGAGGAGGCAGCGATCCTCCTCGCACTCGCGAGCCACATCGGTGCCGCCGGCGCGCTGATCCTGTCCGACTACGGCAAGTCCACGCTGAGCCAGGCGGTGATCCGCCGAGCGATCGAACTCGCATCGGCCCGGCAGATCCCGGTCTTCGTGGACCCCAAGGGCGAGGACTTCACCCGTTACGACGGCGCCACCTGCATCACGCCGAACCGAAAGGAACTCGGTCTCGCGTCCGGCAAGCCGACGACCGACGAGGCCGCCATCATCGCCGCCAGCGTCTCGCTTATGGAGCGGGTCCGCACCGACGCCATCCTCACCACCCGGTCCGAGAAAGGCATGCTCCTCGTCGCGCGGTCCGGCGAGGTGGCCGGCGTCAGCGCCAGGGCGCGCGAGGTCTTCGACGTGTCCGGCGCCGGCGACACCGTCATCGCGACCCTCGCCGTCGCCCGGGCGGCCGGGCACAGCCTCGCTGCCGCCATGCGCATCGCCAACGCCGCCGCGGGCATCGTGGTCAGCAAGTCAGGCACCGCGACCGCGAACATCGCCGAAGTCGTCCACGAGCTCGACGCAGGCGAGCACGAGAGCGGCGTCGTCTCGGTCCTGCAGCCGCTCGACCGCGCCGTCGCCCTCGTCGCACACTGGAAGCAGCAGGGGCTGTCGGTGGGCTTGACCAACGGGTGCTTCGACATCCTCCACGCCGGCCACGTCTCGCTCCTCGCCGCCGCCCGGTCGCGCTGCGACCGGCTGATCGTGGCCTTGAACACCGACGACAGCGTCAGCCGGCTCAAGGGCTCCGGCCGTCCGGTCAACGCGCTGGCCGAGCGGGCCTCGGTCAACGGCGCCAACCGCCATGTCGGTTGTGGGGGGGCGAGGGCGCGCCCCCCCCC
>CAXTUK010000021.1:0-7503 GCA_964247395.1 uncultured Acetobacteraceae bacterium | reverse complement strand
GCCGACGACACCCCGGTCGGCCTGATCGAGACGCTGCGCCCGGACGTGCTCGTCAAGGGCGCCGACTACACGATCGATCGGGTCGTCGGCGCCGACATCGTGCTGGCCGCCGGCGGTCAGGTCGTTCTCGCCGACCTCGTGGGGGGTGCCTCGACCACGGCGATCATCGCCCGCGCCGCGTCAGCTTTGGGCCCGGCAGGGACCGGCAGGCCGATCGAAGCGCATCAAGGTGATGTCGAGGCCGATCTTCCGGACCGATGACGGCTGTCCGAGTGGCGCGATCCGGTTGAGGAACCCGTCGAGCATCTCGTGGTCGACCTGGCCGACGCGGCCCTGCAGCGCCCACACCCGTCCGCCTTCGTAGAGCACGCACGACGCCTCGGTGACGTTCTCCGTCCAGAGCGAAGGCGTGATCGGATCATGCTGCCGGCCGAGGAAGACGTTCATCATGTCGACCGCGCCGGGATCATCGATCAGCAGCACGTCGCGAGGCGCGAGCAGGGCGCGCACCGTCGTCGCCGCGACCTCCCAGCGAGGCTTGGTTTCGGTCCGGTAGTAGGGAGCGAGATTGGCGAACGAGGCCGCAATGACGACCAGCGCCCCGGCAACCCGGACGGCAGGGGGAAATATCGTGATGCCGACACCGGCCAGCACCAGGAACGGGGCGGTGCTCCACAGCACGTAGCGCGGCATGAACATCGGCTGCACCAGCGAGACCAGGATCGTGCCGATCGGCAGCGCCGCGACGCTGACCAGCAGCAACCGCGACAAAGGCCGGTCCCGGCGCAGCACCAGCCATCCCGCGAGCACGAGCGCCAGGATGCCGGGGCCGAGCAGGGGAACCGGCGACTGGAACAGGCGGTCCGCGATCAGGCTCGTCGTGCGCAGCATGTAGAGCGCGCCGAAGGCCGTCCACAGATGGTGCAACGAGACCGGCGGTATCCAGTCGAGCCCGCTCTGGAACGTGCCATGCGCCTTTTCGACCAGGACGTACATCGCGAGGAAGCCGGGTGCGGCCAGCAGGGCCACGACGCCCTGCACGATCATCCAGCGGCGGACGAACATCCGCGGCAGCGTAGCGCCCCGCCACCCGTGAAGCAGCACGGCGAGATTCGCCACCATGAACCACGAGATCGCGACGCCGAGCACCATCAGGCCGCCGAGCGTCCCCCCCGCATAGGCCAGCCACGCCGCCCAGGGCATCCGCCGCGCGCCGAACGGCAGGGCCGCCCGGCTCGGGTTGCGCAGCAGACCGATCAATCCCCAGAGCGCCACCAGCACCAGGCAGATCACCAGCGTGTACGATCTCGCTTCCTGCCCGTACTGCACCTCGATCGGCGCCGCGGCCATCAGCATCCCCGACAGCAGGCCCGCTTCGGCGCCGGCGAGGGAGGATGCAACGAGCGCCGCCAGGCCGCACGAGATC
Organism: uncultured Acetobacteraceae bacterium; assembly: GCA_964247395.1. Lineage (GTDB taxonomy): Bacteria > Pseudomonadota > Alphaproteobacteria > Acetobacterales > Acetobacteraceae > CAXTPV01. Next base: position 6,077 of record CAXTUK010000021.1, on the reverse strand, counting down.
GCCCCGAACAGGGCCGCCGGCAGCCGAAGCGCCGCCTCGTCGGTGCCCAGCGGCAGGAACAACGAGCTGAGCAGGAAATAGGAGGGCAGATGGTGGAAGCTCAGCGAATCGCGGATCATCGCGGCGAACGGCAGCGCCGACCGGCGCAAGGTCGTCACCTCGTCGAGCCAGAACGGCTTGGCGCTGATTCCATGCAGGCGCAGCGCCAGACCGGCGAGCGTGCAGGCGATGGCGACCGCGCCCTGAAGCCAGCTTCGTGATCCAACGGCTGGAATTGAACCGCTTTCGCCAGCGCACGTTCTAGCCGCGTCCGTCATCTCGCACCCGCCGCAAGCACCGTTCCGTGCGGCATCGCACTGGATCCCGGAGGAGAGACATAGATGTCGACCGGCAGACGACCGACCGCAACCGCGCGCAGTGTTCCAATCGGTAACAGGGCCTGGTGGCTGCTCATGGCGCTGCCGCTTCTGGCGCTCCTGTCCGGCTGCGAGGGCACGCCGACCGCGGAAGGGATCGGCTCGGCCGGCGGCTATGGTTACGTCTGCCACGCCGGGTTCTACCAGTGCACTCTGCCCCAGCAGGTGCCGCTTGGCACGCGATGCTCGTGCCCCGGCCTGGGCGCACCGTCATACGGCCGGGTCGGATAGGGGCAAGTCCTTCCATCACGGCGCAAGCGTCATGCAAGCTTCACAGAACTGACATCCGACTGTCATCCTGAACACCTAGGGTCCCGCCGTTCTCAGAAACGCGACTATTGTCTCGCCATGCGGCAGGAGTATGGCGAAACCTCGCGTGCACCCGAGGGAGTTCCCATGAAGTCCGGTACCAGCTGGCTCGCCGTCACCACCTGCTTCTCGCTCATGGCCGCGGCCACGGCGAGCGCCCAGGAGATCACCGGCGCGGGCGCTACCTTCCCGGCGCCGGTTTACACCAAGTGGGGCGCGGCGGCGAAGAGCGCCATCGGCATCAGCCTGAACTATCAGGCGCTCGGCTCGGGCGCCGGGCAGAATCAGATCATCAAGGGGACGGTGGATTTCGGCGCCTCCGATGCGCCGATGAGCGCCGACAAGCTCTCCTCGAATCACCTGCTGCAGTTCCCCACCGTGATGGGCGCGGTCGTGCCGATCGTGAACATTGCCGGCGTCAAGCCGAACCAGCTCCGGCTGACCGGCGACGTCCTCGCCGCCATCTTCAACGGCGACATCGTTCGATGGAACGACCCCAGGATCAAAGCGCTGAACCCCGGCCTTCACCTGCCACGACTGGCTATCGCCGCCGTGCACCGCGCGGACGGGTCCGGCACCACCTTCGTTTTCACCTCCTATCTCTCGGCCGAGAACGCCAAATGGAAGTCCGATGTCGGCGCCAGCACGTCGGTCGCCTGGCCGACCGGCGCCGGAGCCAAGGGCAATGACGGCGTGGCCGGAACCGTCCACAACACCCGAGGCGCCGTCGGCTATGTCGAATACGCCTATGCGGAGAGCAACGGCCTGACCACCGTCTCGCTGAAGAACCCGGCCGGTTCTTTCGTGGTGCCGACGCTGCCGGGCTTCCAGAGTGCCGCAGCGCAGGCCGACTGGACGGGTGCGAAGAACTTCGCCGTCAACCTGATCGACCAGGCGGGCGCGGCGAGCTGGCCGATCGTCTCGGCAACCTTCATCATCGTGCCGGAGGCGCCCAAGAATCCCGCCAAGGAAGCCGCCGTGCTGAAATTCTTCGACTGGGGCTACAAGAGCGGCGGCGACATCGCGACCGGCCTCAACTACGTCACCTTGCCGCCTTCCGTGCAGGCGGCGGTGCGTGCGGCCTGGACCGCCGACATCAAGGGGCCGGACGGACAGAAGCTCGCCTTCTGAACGGGCGCGGTGCGACAGAACCCGGCCGGCGTCCGCGGCCTTTCATCGAGCGGTCCTGCACGCCTCTCGGGCGACGGCCTGTTCGCCGGAGCGGTGAGGCTCGCCAGCCTGCTCGTGCTGGTGCTGTTGGGCGCGATCATCGTCGTCCTGCTATATGGCGGGCTTCCCGCCTTCCGGCATTTCGGCGCTTCGTTCCTCACCACAGCGGTCTGGAACCCCGTCACCGACCGTTACGGCGCGCTCACCGCGATCTTCGGAACCGTCGTCACCGCGATCCTGTCCCTCGCGATGGCGGTTCCGCTCGCCTTCGGCATCGCCTTCTTCCTGACCGAGATGGCGCCGGCCTGGCTGCGCCAGCCGATCGGCACCGCCGTCGAACTGCTGGCCGCGGTCCCGTCCATCATCTTCGGCATGTGGGGCTTCTTCGTCGTCGCGCCGATCATCGCGACCGACGTGCAGCCGTTCCTGTCCGACAATCTCGGGGACGTCCCGTTCGTCGGCGACCTGGTCTTCGGCGCGCCCTACGGCACCGGCATCTTCACCGCGTCCCTGATCCTGACGGTGATGGTGCTGCCCTTCATCGCGGCGACCATGCGCGACGTGTTCCTCACCGTGCCGCCCGTCTTCAAGGAAAGCGCCTACGGCCTCGGCTGCACCACGTGGGAGGTGATGCGCCACGTCGTGCTGCCCTACACCAGGGGCGCGGTGGTCGGCGGCATCATGCTCGGCCTCGGCCGGGCGCTCGGCGAAACGATGGCCGTGACCTTCGTCATCGGCAACGCCAACCGGATCTCGGCCAGCCTCTTCTCCCCCGGCAACACCATCGCCTCGCTGATCGCGCTCGAATTCTCCGAAGCCCAGAACGGCAGCCTCCGCCTCGCCTCGCTCCTGGCGCTGGGCTTCGTGCTGATGGTGATCAGCCTGATCACGCTCGCGATCTCCCGCCTGCTGCTCAAGCGGACGGGAGCGGCGGCATGAGCGCCTCGACCGCCGACGACCCACGCACGCGTGTCGCGGCCGGCCTCGGACGCCGTCGCCAGCGGATCAACGCGGCCGTCTCGATCCTGTGCCTGCTCGCCACCCTGGTGGCGCTCGCGCTGCTCGTCTCGATTCTCGCCACCCTGGTCTGGCGCGGGTTCGGCGCACTCCATCTCCGGACCCTGACCCACCCGACCGCGCCGCCGGGCGGCCATGGCGGCCTGCTCACCCCAATCATCGGCAGCCTCATCCAGACCGCCATCGGCCTGGCCGGCGCCGTCCCGATGGGTCTCGCGGTCGGCATCTTCCTGGCCGAATACGGCGCCGGCAGCCGCGTCGCCGGCATCGTCCGGTTCGTCTCCGACATGCTGCTGTCGGCGCCGTCGATCCTCATCGGCCTGTTCGTCTACGTCCTTCTGGTCTCCCCGTTCGGCGGCTTCTCCGGCTGGGCCGGCTCGGCGGCGCTGGCGATCATCGCCGTGCCGATCATCGTCCGGACCACCGAGGACATGCTGCTCCTGGTCCCGATATCGCTGCGCGAAGCCGCGGTCGCGCTCGGCGCGCCGAAATGGCGCGCCATCGTCCAGGTCTCGGTTCGCGCCGCTCGTGCCGGGATCCTGACCGGCATCCTGCTCGCCATGGCGCGCCTCGCCGGCGAGACCGCGCCCCTGCTGTTCACCTCGCTCGGCAACCTCAACTGGTCGATCAGCCTCGCCGCCCCGATGTCGAGCCTGCCGGTGACGATCTACCAGTACGCCGGTTCCGCCTACGCCGACTGGGTGGGCCTCGCCTGGGCCGGCTCGCTGATCATCACGCTCGGGGTGCTCGCCATCAACCTGGCCGCACGGTTGGCACTGCGGCGCCGTTGAGGAGTTCGCCTCGACAAGGAGACCCGATGATCCAGCAGCAGAGCGCCTCGCCCACGCCCCAGCTGGGCTTCGCCGGCGCCGCCCCGTTCGACGCGGCCCCGAACCCCACGCGACTCTCGATCCGCCAGCTCGACTTCTTCTACGGCCGCAACCAGGCGCTCAAGTCGATCACCTTCGACATCCCGGCCCGGCAGGTGACCGGCATGATCGGCCCGTCCGGCTGCGGCAAGTCCACGCTGCTCCGCGTGCTCAACCGGATGTACGACATCTATCCCGGCCAGCGCGCGACCGGCGAGGTGATGATGGACGGCCAGAACATCATCGCCGGCCGAATCGACCTCAACCAGCTGCGCTCGCGCATCGGCATGGTGTTCCAGAAACCCACCCCGTTCCCGATGTCGATCTTCGACAACGTCGCCTTCGGCGTCAGGCTGCACGAGCGCCTCGGCCGCGCCGCCCTGTTCGAGCGCGTCGAGTGGTCGCTGACCCGGTCGGCGCTCTGGGCCGAGGTCAAGGATCGGCTGAACACGCCGGCGACCGGTCTGTCCGGAGGCCAGCAGCAACGCCTCTGCATCGCGCGCACCATCGCGACGCGGCCCGAGGTGATCCTGCTCGACGAGCCGACCAGCGCTCTCGACCCGATCAGCACGCTCAAGGTCGAGGAGCTGATCGACGAGCTCAAGCGCGACTTCACCATTGCCATCGTGACACACAACATGCAGCAGGCGGCGCGCTGCGCCGACCAGGTCGCCTTCTTCTATCTCGGCGAGCTCGTCGAGATCACCACCGCGGCCAAGATGTTCACCGCTCCCCGCGAACGCCGCACCCAGGACTACATCACCGGCCGCTTCGGCTGAACCGACCATCCGCCGCGAGGGCGCCCCATCGATGCCAGAAACCGCCATCCAGAACGCCAGTCACATCGTCACCAGCTACGAGCAGGAGCTCAAGCGACTGCGCGACCTGCTGGCCGGCATGGGCGGCCTCGTCGAGAGCGAGGTCACGCTCGCCATGCGCGCCGTGCTCGAGCGCGACGAGCAGGCGGCCGACCGCGCCATCGAGCAGGACACGGAAGTCGACCAGCTCGAACGCCGCGTCGAGACGCTGGTGATCCAGATGCTGGCACTCCGCCAGCCGATGGCGCGCGACCTGCGCGAGATCGTGGCGTCGCTGCGCATCACCGCGGCGTTCGAGCGGATCGGCGACTATGCCCGCAACATCGCCAAGCGCAGCCTCGTGCTCCAGGAGACCAGCTTTCCGCATCGGCTCGGCGGTCTCGCCCACATGGCCCGGCTGGTTCAGGAGAACGTCAGGCTGGTCATCGACGCGCTCGGCGAATCCGATGCCGAAAAGGCCGAGCAGGTCTGGCGCGCCGACCAGGCGGTCGACGACATCTACACCGCCATCTTCCGCGAGCTCGTGACCTACATGATGGAGGATCCGCGCAACATCACCGCCTGCACGCATCTCCTGTTCATCACCAAGAACCTCGAGCGGATCGGCGACCACGCCACCAACGTCGCCGAGACCGTCTACTACGCCTCGACCGGCGAGAACCTTCCCGACGCGAGGCCGAAGGGGGACAACGCCGTCGCCGACCGTGATCCGGCCGACACCGGAGCCCGGCGATGAGCGTCGCCACCGCCGATCCGGTCCTCGCAACCCGTCCGCTGGCGCTCGTCGTCGAGGACGAGGCGGCCCTGCTGACCATGCTGCGCTACAATCTCGAGAAGCAGGGCTTCCGGGTCGAGGAGGCGGGTGACGGCCAGGAGGCGCTGACCCGCCTGTCCGAGCTCACCCCCGACATCGTCCTGCTCGACTGGATGCTGCCGTCCATGTCCGGCATCGAGGTCTGCCGCCAGATCCGCCGGCGTCCCTCGACGCGGGATCTGCCCGTCATCATGGTCACCGCACGCACCGAGGACCAGGACACCGTGCGTGGCCTCAACACCGGGGCCGACGACTACATCACCAAGCCGTTCAACGTCGAAGCGCTGGTGGCGCGCATGCGCGCCCTGCTGCGCCGCGCCCGCGCCGTGCCGTCGAAGGGCATCCTCGCCTTCCACGACATCACCATGGACCTCGCCGCGCACCGCGTGCAGCGCGGCGGCCGCGCCGTCCATCTCGGTCCGACCGAGTTCCGACTGCTCGAGTTCTTCATGCAGCCCCCGAAGCGCGGCTTCGCCCCCGAGGAGCTGCTCGACGCGGTCTGGGGCCTCGATATCCACGTCGAGCCGCGCACCGTCGACGTCCATATCCGCCGGCTGCGCAAGTCGATCAACGCCGACGGCGAGACCGACATCGTCCGCACCGTCCGCGCCGCCGGCTACGCGCTCGACACCGAGCCGGTCTGAGCGAACGGGGGGGGGGGGGG
>CAXTUK010000020.1:1872-17728 GCA_964247395.1 uncultured Acetobacteraceae bacterium | reverse complement strand
GTGGGCGACGGTGCTTCGGGAGGATGATCTGGCGGCGCTGCCGGTCGCGCGGGTGACAGCGGCGGTGGCGGCCGTGCTCGGGCATTAGAGGCGCGGCGCTTCGGCGAGACCCCAACCGAGCAGCAGGAAGGTCCAGCCGGCGTTCGGCAGCGTGAAGAAGGCGCTGGTGGAGGCGAACGGCCAGACCGCGATCAGGAGGGCGGTGAACAGGCCGGCGCGACGGGCCGATGGGCGGGCGAGCAGGCCGCGTCCGAGAACGGCGAGCCAGGCGATGATCGCGGCGCAGAACAGGGCCAGGCCGGGGAAGCCGCCGGCGGTGGCGGCTTCGAGATAGTGGTTGTGCGGGTGGATGTTGCAGCCGGCAGGACTGGCGGCGATCGCGTCGGGGACGCCGAGCCAGGACAGGCCGTGACGGTATTGCGGGGCGTCACAGGCAGCGCGGAAGCCGTCGAAGCCGAGGCCGAGCCAGGGATGGGCGAGGGTGATGACGAGGGCGCGGGTGTAGATCAGGCCGTAGTCGCTCTGACCGAAATGACCCAGCTGCTGGCCGAAATGCACGACCAGCTTGGCGAAGGTGGGTGGTGAGATCAGCGGGGTGGCGGCGAGCAGGATGAGCCCGATGGTGGCCGTCGCGAGCACGACGGGGCGGAGCGGGCGGAGCAGGATGGCGGAGGTGACGAGGCCGAGGACCATCAGGATCGCGGGCATGCGCTGGCCGATGAGGATCATGGTGGCGAGGCCGAGGGCCGCGATCAGGCCGGCGATGAGCTTGGAGGCGAGGTGCGGGCGGCGGAGCAGGGCCATGACAGGCGGGAGCATGGCGGGGAACAGGATCAGGACCAGCGCGGGACCGGCCTTGGGTCCCTTGAAGGGGCCGGTGAGCGCGCCGTCGGCCCAGCGCGGCCAACCGAAGATGTCGGCGCCGGACAGGTATTGCTGCCAGCATTCGAGGCCGATCCAGGCAGCGGCGGCGGTCACGCAGGCGGCGAGCGCGTGACGGAGGCGGGCGCCGGGCAGCAGCCAGACGAGGGCGGCGGCAAGAATGAAGAAGCGGCCCATGACGACGGCCTGGATCAGGGCGTGCGGTCCGGCGTGAGGAAGCCGGACCACGGAGGCGAGAATGGTCCAGGCCCACCAGGCGGCGGTGGCGATCAGGAGCGGGCTCGCTCGCAGGGGCGGTTGGCGGCGCACCCAGTGCAGCACGAACAGCACGTCGATGAGGCCGATCAGGATTTCCGAGCCGCCGCGAGTGGTGAGGAACGCGAGCGGCAGCGACAAGGCGGCGGCGCTCGCGATCATGCGCTCGGTCGTGAGGTGGCTCGGCATGCGCGAGGTGGATAGAAGCAGCGCCGGCACGGGGCAAATTCGGGCCGGACGGATCGAGGCTTGTCGATGAGCGTGGCGGTGGTGACGGGGGCGGGCGGACTGGTCGGAGCCGCGGCGGCGCGGCTGCTGGCGGCCAAGGGCCTGGACGTGGTGGGGGTGGACAACGATACGCGGGCGCGGCTGTTCGGGCCGGAGGCGAGCACGCGCAAGGGCTGGAGCGCGCTGGAGCGCGAGGTCGGTCGCTATCGGCACGTCGAGGCTGACATCCGCGACGGCGCGGTCGAGGAGCAGGTGTTCGCTCGGCTCGGGCGGGAGATCACGCTGGTCGTGCACGCGGCGGCGCAGCCTTCGCACGACTGGGCGGTGCGCGATCCGTCGGAGGATTTCTCGATCAATGCCGGGGCGACGCTGGGCCTGCTGGAGGCGGCGCGTCGGCACTGTCCGGACGCGGCGTTCGTGTTCTGCAGCACCAACAAGGTCTATGGCGACACGCCGAACGGGCTCGGGTTCGTCGAGCTGCCGACGCGCTGGGAATTGCCGACGTCGCATCCCTTGTTCGCCGGCATCGACGAGACGATGAGCATCGATGCGACGAGGCACAGCCTGTTCGGAGTGTCGAAGACGTCGGCCGATCTGCTGGTGCAGGAATATGGCCGGTATTTCGGGATGCGGACGGCGTGCTTCCGGTGCGGCTGCATCACCGGGCCAGGACATGCCGGGACCAGGCTGCACGGGTTCCTGTCCTACCTGGTGCAGTGCGGGGTTGCGGGGCGGCCCTATACGGTCATCGGCTACGGCGGCAAGCAGGTGAGGGACAATATCGATGCCCGGGATCTCGCGACGGCGTTCTGGTGCTTCTTCGAGCAGCCCCGCGCGGGCGCGGTCTACAATGTCGGCGGCGGCCGACGATCGAACTGCAGCGTGCTGGAAGCGATCGACACGGTCGAGGCGCTGACCGGGCGGCCGATGGCGTGGAGCATGGAGCCGGAGCCGAGAGTGGGCGACCACCAATGGTGGATCAGCGACACGCGGCGGTTCGAGGCGGACTATCCGGAGTGGCGGCCGACGCGCGGGATCAGGGAAATGATCGGCGAGATCGGCGAGGCGGCGCGCCGGTGAGCGAGCTTGCGGTGTTCGTGGTCAACATGGCGCGCGACTTGGAGCGGCGGCGCTACATGGAGGGACGTCTGGCGGAGCTCGGGATGACGGCGGAGTTCATCGACGCCGTGGACGGTCGGCAGCTCAATGCGGCCGGACGGGCGGCATACGACCGCAAGCGGGCGCTGCGTGTGTATGGCGTGGAGATGCTGGACAGCGAGATCGGCTGCTATCTCAGCCATCGCGGTCTCTACGAGCGGATGCGGCGCGAGGGGATCGAGGTGGCGCTGATCCTGGAGGACGACGTGCGGATCGATCCGGCGTTTCCGGCGATCGTGCGGGCGTTGCTGGAATGTCCGTTCCGAGGCTGGGAAGTGATCCGGTTCGACAGCAAGCGGGGCCGGGTGACGGCGCCGCGGTCGCGCAAGTTCGCGGGAGCTCGGGTGGCGGTGCTGCCGGACGGCGCCGGGCTGTACCGGCTCGGGACGCATGTGCTGGGGGTCGGCGCTTACCTGATCCGGCGCGAGGGGGCGGAACGGATGCTCCGGTACGGGTCGCGGATCTTCATGCCGATCGACCAGACGATGGACCGATTCTGGGAGAACGGGATCGTGCCCTACGTGGTGCGGCCGTTCCCTGTGCGGCAGGCGGAGGATTTCGGGTCGCACAGCGAGGCGGACCGGGGCCGGCAACGGCGGGCCGGACAGGGGTTGGCGGTCCGGGTGCGGCGACGGGCGCAGCGGCTGGAGGACGGCGTTCGCAAGCGGGTGTTCAATCTGCGGTGGCGGTTCGAGGCGCGTTGACTTCGGCGTGATCGGCATGGTGTCTGAGGCCGGTGTTCCGGATGCTTCGATGCCCGCCCTGAAGGCCACCAGGATCGACCGCTACGTGTTCCGCCAGTTGCTGGTGGCGCTGGTGGCGACGGCTGGCGGGCTCGCGGCCCTGATCTGGCTGACCCAGTCGCTGCGGTTCGTCCAGCTGGTGGTCAATCGCGGCCTGTCGCTGCACGTGTTCCTCGAGCTGACCGGGCTGCTGATCCCGGGCTTCGTCGCGGTGATCCTTCCGATCACGGTTTTCGTGGTGGTGCAGTTCATCTACCAGCGCCTGGTGACGGACCGGGAGCTGACGGTGATGCGCGCGGCCGGACTGTCGCCGCTGATGCTGTCGCGGCCGGCGCTGGCGTGCGCCGGCCTGGTGTTCGTCGCCTGCGGCGTGCTCGACGTCTGGGTGGTGCCGGCGAGCTATCATCAGTTCCGGACCTTCGAGTTCGAGATACGCAACCGGATGGCGGCCTTCCTGCTGCAGGAGGGCGTGTTCACGCCGGTGTCGGATGACCTGACGGTCTATGTGCGGTCGCGGTCGCGCGACGGCGAGCTGCACGGGATCCTGGTCGAGGACGACCGGCAGGCGAACAGCAGGGCGACGATCCTGGCCGAGCAGGGGCGGATCGTGGACGGGCCGGAAGGAGAGCCGGACGTGCTGCTGGAGAACGGCTCGCGCGAAGAGCTGGACCGGCAGACCGGCCGGCTGAACGTGCTGACGTTCGCGCAGAACACGATCTCGCTGACGCCCAGCAACAAGGGCGGGTCGGAGCAGTTCCGGGATGCGACCGAGATGTCGATCCGCGAACTGCTGCATCCGGACCCGCACACGATGATGCCGCAGGACCGGGGCAAGTTCATGGTGGAGGCGAACCGCCGATTGACCGCCCCCTTCACGGCGCTGAGCTTCGCGATGGTGGCTCTGGTGTCCGTGCTGTCGGGCGCGTTCTCGCGGCACGGCAATATCGTGCGGCCGCTGGTGGCGATCGGCGTGGTCGTGGGACTGCTCGCACTCGGGCTGGTGATCCAGAACCTGGCCGCGCGGCTGCCCGGCCTGATCCCGTTGATCTGGGTGCACGCGATGCTGCCCGGCGTGGTTGCGGCGGTCCTGCTCTATTGGCCGCAGCCGGGACGGGCGCCGGCGGGTATGATGCGGCGCGTTTCGGCTTAGGATGGGCCGAGGACATCTGAGATGCACGTCGCGGCGATCCTCTCCTTCTATGTCGCGCGCCAGTTCAGCTTGGCGGTCCTTGCGATGATCGCATCTCTGACGGGACTGGTCAGCCTGTTCGACTTCATCGAGCTGCTGCGCCGGGCGGCGACGCGCAACGGCGCCTCGTTCGGACTGGTGACGGAGATCGCCGGACTTCGGCTGCCCTATTTCAGCATCGAGATCCTGCCGTTCGCGGTGCTGCTCGGCGGGATCATCGCGTTTTGGCGGCTGACGCGATCGAGCGAGCTGATCGTGGCGCGCGCCGCCGGGGTCAGCGCGTGGCAGTTCCTCGCGGCGCCGCTCGGGTGCGCGCTGCTGATCGGCGCGTTCGCGACCGGCGTGATCAGCCCGCTGTCGTCGATGATGTATGCACGGGCGGAGTCGCTGGACGACAGCTATCTCAAGTCGGTTCCGAGCGAGGTGGCGCTGAACGGCGGGCAGCTCTGGTTGCGCCAGTCGGATCGTGGACTGGTCACGGACGGTGTCGCGATCCTGCATGCGCGGCGCGTGCAGCTGACCGGCAAGCAGCTGCGCGCGGGCGAGGTGAGCATCTACCGGCTCGACGACGCGGATCATCTGCTGTCGCGTGTGGAGGCGAGCCAGGCCTCGCTTCGCCGCGGCGCCTGGCAGCTCGCCGATGCGCGCACCATCAAACCGGACCATCTGCCGGTGGCGGTTGGTGCCATGGCGCTGCCGACCGATCTGACGGTGCGTCGAGTGCAGGAAGGGTTCGCGTCGCCCGACACGCTGTCGGTCTGGGCGCTCCCCGGCTTCATCGCGCTGCTCGAGCGGTCGGGGTTTTCGGCCATCCGGCACCGCCTGCGGTTCCAGACGCTGCTGGCGCTGCCGCTGCTGGCGGGCACGATGGCGCTGGTGGCGGCCGGCTTCTCGATGCGGCCGGCGCGGCGAGGCGGGGTGGCGAACATGATCGCGAGCGGCGTGAGCGCGGGTTTCGCGCTGTTCGCGATCTCGAAGATCACCGGGGAGCTCGGCCAGTCCGGCGTGCTGCCGGCGATCCTGGCGGCGTGGGCGCCGGCGATCGCGGGCTTGTTCTTCTCGCTGGCGCTGCTGCTGCACCTGGAGGACGGCTGATGGTCCGGGCGGCACGCACGGCCGTGTTCGGGTTGCTGGTGCTGGCCGCCTCGGGCGGGCGCGACGCGGACGCGCAGCTGGCGAGGATCACGACCAGCGGCTCGGGCGGCAACAACGCGCCGGTGACGTTCCAGGCCGACAGCGTGAGCTACGATCGCGACCACGGCCTGATCACGGCAGCGGGCCATGTGGAAGCCTGGCAGAACGGCGACGTCCTGCATGCGGACCGGGTGACGTTCGACCGCAACACCAACGTCGCCGCGGCACACGGACACGTGTCGATCGTGCAGCCGGACGGCGAGGTGTTGTTCGGGGATTACGCCGAGCTGACGCACGGCATGAAGGAAGGCGTGATCGAGGGGATGCGCGGCCTGCTCGCGCAGAACGGCAAGCTCGCCGCCAACGGGATGCGTCGCTACCAGGGCAAGGTCAACGACCTGTCGCGCGCCATCTACACGTCGTGCAACGTCTGCGCGCAGCATCCGGAGGACAAGCCGCTCTGGCAGCTTCGCGCCTACGACGCGACGCAGGATGTCGAGCACAAGCGCATCGAATACCAGGACATGTATCTCGATGTCCTCGGGGTGCCGGTGTTCTACCTGCCCTATTTCGCGATGTCGGACCCGTCGGTGCGGCGGCAGAGCGGGTTCCTGATCCCGGACATCGCGTTCTCGAGCGACTATCTCGGCAGCTTCGTTGCGCTGCCCTACTATTACGTGTTCGGTCCGTCGTCGGACATCACGCTGGTGCCGCTGATCGCGACGAACTCCGGACCGCAGCTCAGCGGCGATTATCGACGGAAGTTCAACAACGGCGTGCTGCGGGTGCAGGCGGGACTGGCCTACGACTCCAGCATTGGAACCAAGGGCAGTTCGCGGATCGCGGTGCCGGCGCAGGAGCTGAACAACGCGGAAGGCTACATCTTCCTCCACACCGACTGGGTGTGGAACGAGCAATGGCATTATGGCGCCGACATCAACCTCGCCACGAACGCCGACTATCTTCGCGACTATCGGATCCCCGGATATGGCGCCGACGTTCTCGGGAGCACGCTCTACATCGAGGGCTTCGGCAGCGGTTCGTATGCGCGCCTCGACGCGCTCGGCTTCCAGGGCATCAACCAGACCACCGTCAACAGCAGCGTGCTGCCCTACGTGCTGCCCCGCTACACCTACGACCTGCAACTGCCGAAGGACAATCTCGGCGGCACGCTGCACGTCGGCAGCGAGGATTTCGACATCTACCGGCCGGACGGGGCGATCGATCAGCGCGGCAGCCTGGTGCTGGACTGGGATCGGCCGACCTTGGGGCCGCTCGGGACCAAGTGGACGTTCACCGGAAACCTGCAGAGCGAAGTCTACAACGCCAACACGCTCACCCGCATCCCCGACTACTACGTCTCGAACCATTCGGTGACGGCGCAGGCGTTGCCGACGGCGGAAGTGCGCGTGGAGTGGCCGCTGGCGCGACTCGAACGTGGTGGCGGCAGTCAGACGGTCGAGCCGATCGTGCAGCTCCTGGCCGCGCCGAACGCGCCGAACAGCAGCCGCGACCTGCTCCCCAACGAGGACAGCCTCGACTATAATTTCAGCGATACGACCTTGTTCCAGATCAACCGGTTCGACGGGATCGACCGGCAGGACAGCGGATCGCGTGCGAATGTCGGCGTCCACGGCAACTGGACGTTCGGCAACGGGATGTATCTGGACGGCCTGGTCGGGGAGAGCTTTCGCGCGCACATCGATGATCGAGGCATGCAGCCCTTGTCGGGTCTGGAGAGACATGCGTCGGACATCGTCGAGCGTCTGAGTTTCGTGCCGGCCTCGTGGCTCGATTTCACCGTCCGCGGCCGCTACGACCACGAGCGGGGCGCGATCAGCTTCGCCGACGGGCTGGTGTCGACCGGCGTCAGACTGCTCCGGGTCAGCGCCGGCTTCATCCACAGTTCGACCAATCCCTACTACTACGACGACAGCAACTACCGGGTCCCGGCCCAGCTCTCGCCGGGGTTCTTTCTTCCTCGCAACGAGCTGACGTTGGGCGCCTCGAGCGCGTTCGGACGCTGGAACGTGTCGGCGTTCGCGCAGCGCAACCTGTCCGACACGCAGTACACTCCGTTCACCGGTATCGCGGAAGGCCAGAAATTCGTGGCGCTCGGCGGCGACGTCTCATGGCAGAACGAGTGTCTGATCGCCAACGTGAATTTCTCGAAGCGCTACACCTTCATCAACGGCGACAACGGTGACCAGACGATCCTGTTCACGCTGACCTTCAAGACGCTCGGCGCGATCGGCGTGAACGGGTAGGACATGAGCAAGCATCGAGGCCTGACAATGAGACGATATGGGTTCGCGTCCGTGGCGCTGCTCGCCTTGATGGGGAGCGCCGATGCGGCGCATCGGCGGCATCCGGCGCCGGTCGCGGCAGCCCCGGCCCCGGACACCGCCCTGCCGGCCGACCCGAACGTGGCGACGGTGAACCGCGAAGCGCGGCGGTGGCGGCCCCGTTGGGGGCGCATATTACCGCTCAGCCGTTGGACGAGAAGCTGCGCATCCAGGAGATCCAGCGGCGCAAGATCGTGGTCACGCCCGAGGAGATCGGCGAGGCGATCGCCTCGATCGAGAGCCGCAACGGAATGGCGCCGCATGCGCTCGAGGACAAGCTCGCGGCCGATGGGGTGTCGAAGCAGACGCTGATCGACCAGATCCGGGTGCAGCTGGGCTGGACGCACGTGCTCCGGCAGGATCTCGCGGAAAACGCCCGGATCACGAAGACCGAGATCGCGCAACGGCAGGCGGCGCTCAAGCAGGAGTCGGGCCAGCCGCAATACGACGTGGCCGAGATCTTCATCCCGGTCGACGATCCGACGCATGCGGAGGAGGCGAACAGGTTCGCCCAGGCGGTGATCGGGCAACTGCGCGAGGGCGCGCCGTTCGGGATCGTGGCCGCGCAGTTCGGCCAGAACGAGAACGCGCTCGAAGGCGGCGAGCTCGGCCTGGTGGGCGCGGACCGGCTCGACCCGGAGGTGCTGGCGGTGGTGCAGGCGATGCCGGAAGGGGCGATCAGCAATCCGATCCGGGTCGCGGGCGGCTACGACATCGTCACCGTGCACGCCAAGCGGACGATCGGGACCGACATGACGAGCGCGCTGGACGTCAGGCAGGCGTTCTTCCCGTTCACGTCGAAGCTCGACCCGCAACACCCGCAGCCGCAGCAGGAAGCGCAGCTCGCGAAGGCGCGGGGGTTGACCGACGGCGCGCACTCGTGCGAGGCGATCGAGGCGGCCAACAGGGCGCAAGGCAACGTCCGACCGGCCGATCCCGGCACGCTGATGCTCAACCAGATCAATCCGCAGATGAAGGTGCTGCTGGGCGGCCTGCAGCCAGGCCAGGTGACCAAGCCGCTGGTGTCGCTGGAGGGCATCGCGGTGATCGGGGTGTGTTCGCGTTCGGAGAAGAACGTGGCCAACCAGTCGGACGAGCAGATCGCCGACCAGCTGCTGTCGGAGCGGGTGGAACTCGCGTCGCGGCACGAGAACCGCGACCTGCACCGGCGCGCGGTGATCGACATGAGGTCGAGCTGACGCTTGCGCCGCTGCGCGAGGTCATCGCGCGGTTCGGCCTGGATGCGAGGAAGTCGCTCGGGCAGCATTTCCTGCTCGACCCGTCGCTGCTGGCACGGATCGCCTCGCTCGCCGGACCGCTCGACGGGCGACATGTCGTGGAGGTGGGACCTGGACCGGGCGGCCTGACGCGGGCGCTACTCGCGACGGGTGCTACGCGGGTGGATGCGGTGGAACTCGACACGCGAGCGCTGGGCGCCTTGGAGGAACTCGCGTCGACGGCCGAGGGACGGCTGGTGGTGCATGCGGCCGACGCGCTGGCGGTCGACCTGGCGTCGCTCTCCCCTGCCCCACGGCAGATCGTGGCGAACCTGCCCTACAACGTGGCGACTCCGTTGCTGGTGGGTTGGCTGCGACAGGCGTCGTGCTGGGAGCGGATGACGCTGATGTTCCAGCGCGAGGTCGCCGAGCGGATCGTGGCATCGCCGGGAAGCGAGGCCTATGGGCGGCTCGCCGTGCTCGCGGGATGGGTGGCGGAGGTTGCGATGGTGGGGGACATTCCTCCGGGCGCGTTCCTGCCGCCGCCGCGCGTCGTGTCGTCGGTGGTCTCGGTGGCGCCGCACGCGTTGCAGCCGGAGGGATCGCTGTTCAGGGCGATGGAGCGGGTGACGGCAGCCGCGTTCGGGCAGCGTCGGAAGATGCTTCGGGGCGCATTGAGGGGGATCGGCGGCGAGGCTCTGCTGCGGGATGCCGGGATCGACGGGTCACGGCGGGCGGAAACGCTGGCGATCGAGGAATTCGACCGCTTGGCGCGGGCAAGCTCAGGACTTGGCGGGTCGGCCTAGATCAGGCCGTGCCAGTCGCGGGTCCAGAGATGGAACAGGACGAGCTGCAGGACGGCGCTGGCGGCGAGGCATGCGGATCGGAAGGTCCGGCTCTGCAAGCGGTCGAGGCAATCGGCCGCGAAAAGGAGGAAGACGGGGCCGGCGCCGACGAAGCGAGGCATGCTGCCCGGGCTGCCCGACGAGAGGGCGAGCAGCACGGTTCCGGCGAGCAGAAAGGCTTCCGCCCAGCGCCGCCGGCCGGCAGCGAGGGCGGCGATCGCGAGACCTGCGAGGGCCCACAGCGCCTCGTAGCCTGGCCCGCGCGAGTGGTGGTGTCGCAGCGACCCGCGGATCGCGGACTGGATCACGAGGACCGGATCGGCGAAGTGGCGCCCCCAGTCGAGCTGCGAGTGGGCGAACTTGAGCGGGTCGCCGGTCTGCACGGCGCAGTAGGCCATCCAGGCGAACAGGCCAGATGCGGAGATCAGGCAGGGAAGAAGTGCGGCGAGCCGGCGGCGGAGGGAAGTTGTCCGGGCGGCTCTGCGGACACTCGCCACCGCGATCGCCGGGGCGAGCAGGATCCCGGTCGGGCGGGTCGCGCCGAGGAACGCACAGGCGATCGAGGCGGCGCCGGGCTCGTGGCGAGCGAGGCCCAGCAGGGTCAGCAGCGCGAGCAGGGCGTAGGGGGCTTCGGCGTAGCCGGTTGCGAAATAGAAACCGAACGGCATCCCCGCCGTGAGCAGCAGCCACGTCGAGGCGCGTGATCCTGGCCGGGTCAGCTCACGGTATCGTTGGCCGACGGCACCGACGAGGATCGTGCTGACCGACCCGACCAGGCAGCCAGCGTGCGCGAGATCGAGACCGGTGGCGCGCCGGGCGGCCTGCATGAGGATCGGCAGCAGCGGAAAGAATGGCCATGCGTGCTGGGGCAGCCCGCGCGCGACATGCACGGTCGCGGCGTAGCCGTTGGCCGCGATGCCCGCATACCAGCGGCAATCATAACGGCAGAGAGGTCCGGCCGGATCGCCCCCGGCGACGACCGCGTAGGCGGCGAGCTTCGCCAGCACGAGGAGAATGGCAGCGAGAAGGAGATGCGGAGGTCTCATCCATCCTGGTTGCCACCGCGTTAGGCGAGAGGGAAGCAGCTGGCGGCCCGGGAGACGGCGCGCTTTCTTGACGGGTGGTTGCGAACGGGCGAAGGCAGGCCGTCCAGGGTTGCTCTCGGAGGACTGAATGGACGACGGGCGAATGCTGGTCGAGGACTTCGGCAGCCGGACGCAAGTCTCGGGCCCGGCGCGGGTGCTCGTCGACCTCTCGCACGCGGCGGACGGTTTTGTCGGCATCGCCCAGGACACGCGGCTGGTGTTCGACATGCTGACGGGCGTGACCGGCGTGGAGGTGGCGGGACTGCTGATGGCGGCCGGTCGGCACGACCTGCCGCGGATCACCGCCTCGGGGAGGGCCAGCCCGGCGGCAACGGCGGCGGTGCTGCACTGGATGGGCCGGAACTGGTCGGTCCGGAGCTACCCGAGGGTCGGCCGCTGGCTGGTCGAACTGCCCGAGCTGCTGCGGGCGACGCACCGGTTGCGGCCGATGGTCGGCCGCTCCAACGCGATCTGGCGGACGCTGTTCGACAAGACGCTGGCGTCAGGGCGGCGAGAAACGGTGCTCGACCAGGCCTTCTTCGCGACCGACCTGAGCGTGATGCGGGTGATCGACCGGACGCTCGGCCTGTCATTTTTGCCGCCGAAGCGGCTCGACGCACGCGGTTTCGATTTCGTTCTATTCTGCATGCCGCGGCCGGTGCGGCTGCCAGCCGGAGTGCGGCAGCTGGTGCGGTTCCACGACGCGGTGCCGCTGACCGACGTCGACACACAGTCGAGCTGGCAGGCGGCGCTGGCCCACCAGCAGCTGACCAGGCGGTGCGCCGCGGACGCGGTGTTCGTGTGCAACTCGCCGCAGAGCTTGGCGGACCTCGTCGCACTCGACCCGGCGCGCGAGGCGAATGCGACCGTGATCCCGTGCGCGCTGGCGCCGCTGCATGCCGCGACGGGAGACGTGTCGCTCGCGTCCATCCTGCATGCGCGCCGGTCGTCGCGTGCGCTCGGCGCGAGTGCGCGGCCGCTCGAGCCCGTCGATGCGACGGTCAGATACGTGCTGACGATCGGGACGCTCGAGCCCCGCAAGAACATCATCGGGCTGATCAGGGCGTGGGAGCGGGTGATCAGCCGGTCGGATCCCGATCTGCGATTGATCATCGTCGGCAACAAGGGCTGGCAGGACGGGGAGATCCTGAACGCGATGCAGCCGCATGTTGCGGACGGACGCATCGTTCATCTCGAGAAGCTGCCGCTGGACGAACTGATGGCGATGGCGCGGCACGCGGAATGCTTCGCGTTCCCGTCGTTCAACGAGGGCTTCGGCTATCCGCCTTTGGAAGCCTTGCAGGCCGGCACGGTGTCGCTGGTGTCAGACATCCCGATCTTCCAGTGGACGTTCGGCCCAGGGGCGATCTATGTCGACCCCTACGACATCGACAGCGTCGCTTCAGGGATCGAGCGTCTCGCCGTGCACGACGGACGTGCGGCGCTGCGCGCCGATCTCCTCCGCCATCGCGAGGGCATCCTCGAGCGTTTCAGCCTCCCCGTGATCCGCGACCAGTGGGCGGCGCTGGTCTCGACGCTGGCTCGCGAGCGCCGCGGCTGACATCGCAGCTTCCTCCCGCCGGACCATGTAGTCGCGGGTGAACGGAACCGCATCGATCGAGCGGGCAAGCTGGAGCTGGAAATTCATGTGTCCCTGGCGGCGGAAAGTGATTTCACAGCCGGCGAGATAGATCTCGAACATCCGACAGAAACGCTCGTCGTAGAGCGCGCGTATGCGGTCCCGATTGGCGGCGAACCGGGCGCGCCAGTGCGCGATGGTGCGAGCATAGTGCAGGCGCAGGATCTCGCAGTCGGTGACCCACAGCCCGGAGCGCTCGACGGCGGCGAAGGTCTCGCTGAGCGCGGGTGAGTAGCCGCCAGGGAAGATGTACTTCTCGAGCCATTTGCCGGTGGCGCCGGGACCGTCGGAACGGCCGATGGCATGCAGCAGGGCGACACCGTCCGGGCGCAGCGTGTCGCGCAACCTGGCGAAGAAGGCGTCGTAGTGAACGACGCCTACATGCTCGAACATGCCCACCGACACGATGCGGTCATATCTGCCGGAGATCGACCGGTAGTCGGCCAGATCGAAGCGGATCCGTGACCCGAGACCCGCCTCCTCGGCGCGCGCGCGCGACGCGTGCAACTGCTCGACCGAGAGCGTGATGCCGGTCACCCGGCACCCGTAGTCGCGCGCCAGCGTCAGCGCGAGACCGCCCCAGCCACTGCCGATGTCGAGCACTTCGAGATCGGGACGATCGAGGAGCAGCTTGGACGCGATGTGGTGCTTCTTGGCGATCTGGGCATCCTCGAGACTCTCGTCGCCGTCGTGGAAGTAGGCGCACGAATATTGCCGGTCCTCGTCGAGGAACAGGCGGTAGAGCCTGCCGTCGAGATCGTAGTGGTGGGCGACGTTGCGGATCGCACGCGGCACGGGATTGTACTGGTCGAGACGGCGGACTGCCCGGCGGTACTGGTCGCGCAGGCGAACCACCGTGCCGAGGCCGGGATTGTCGTCCGCGCTCGCGAGCATGAAGTCGAGCAGGTCATAGAGCGAGCAATCGACGGGATTCAGGCTGCCGTCCATGTAGGCTTCGCCGAAAGCCACCGCCGGCGACAGCGCGATCCGGCGCGTGGAAGCCCAATCCTCGAGGCGCACGCCGACCTGGGGGCCGCCACCCTCGCCGTAGCTGACCATGCGCCCGTCCGGATATCGGACCTTCAGCCTGCCGCGGCGGATCGAGCGCGACAGCAGCGCATGCAGCATTATCAAGACCGTTCCCTCCTCGGCTCGGCGAGTCGACGAACATGAAAAACCCCGCTGGGAGGGTAGTTCCCAACGGGGTTCGATTAGGGACCGGCGATGTTGCCGCCAAGCCCTCAGATGGGTTCCTTGTCGCCGAACTCGGCACTGAGCTGCTCGGTGAGATCCTCATCGACCGCGTCGGTCGGGCCGACCCGCTCGCCGGCCGCCTGCCGCTCGGCTTCCTCGGGCGAGCGAGCCACATTGACGGTCACCGGGATGACGACCTCCGGATGCAGCGAGATGCGGACGGGCGCGAGGCCGAGCGTCTTGATCGGATGATCGAGCTGGACCTGGTTGCGGCTGACGGTCAGTCCGGCTTCGGTGGTGGCCTCGGCGATGTCGCGGGTGGAGACCGAGCCGTAGAGCGATCCGCTGTCGCCTGCCGAGCGGATCACGGTGACGGTCAGGCCGGACATGCGCTCGGCGAGGCGTTCGGCCTCCTCGCGACGCTTGAGGTTCTGCGCCTCGAGCTGGACGCGCTCGGTCTCGAAGCGCGCCCGGTTCTCCTTGTTGGCGCGGATCGCCTTGCCGCCGGGCAGCAGGAAGTTGCGGGCGAAGCCGGGACGGACGCGCACGACGTCGCCCATCTGGCCGAGCTTCTCGACGCGCTGGAGCAGGATCAACTCGACGTTGGTGGCCATGATGGTCGCCGCGCTCCCTAGGCCACGATGTAGGGCAGCAGGGCAAGGAAGCGGGCGCGCTTGATCGCGTTGGCGAGCTCGCGCTGCTTCCTCGCCGAGACCGCGGTGATGCGGGACGGCACGATCTTGCCGCGCTCGGAAAGGAAGCGCGACAGCAGGCGGACGTCCTTGTAGTCGATCTTCGGCGCGTTGGGACCGGAGAACGGGCACGACTTGCGGCGGCGATAGAACGGCCGGCGGGCGCCGACGGCGGCGCGACGGGCGGCGGGGTTGACGTCTGTGGTGTCTGACATCGAGAGCTACTCCGCTTCCTGCAGGTCGCCGTAGCGAGGCGACGGCCCGTCGTCGGCCCCCGAGCGGGCGCGGAACTCCTCGCGCTCGTCGTAGCCGCGCTTGCGACCGGAATCGAAGCGGCCGGCGGGCTTGGGACCGCGGAAGCCGCGCTCGCGGTCGTCGGACTTGCGGGCGAGGATGGCGGACGGCGCCTCGTCGATGGCGTCGACGCGGATGGTCATGAAGCGGAGGACGTCCTCGTTGAGGCCGAGCTGGCGCTCCATCTCGCGCACCGACGCGGGCTTGGCGTCGAGGCCGAGCAGCATGTAGTGCGCCTTGCGGTTCTTCTTGATCCGGTAGGCGAGCGATCGCAGGCCCCAGTATTCGCGCTTGCGGATCAGGCCTTCTTCGGCGCCGAGCTGGGTGGCGATGTCGTCCGCGAGAGACTCGACCTGCTGCTGGGTGACGTCGTTGCGTGCGATCAGCACGGTCTCGTAGAGCGGCATGGGCTCTCCCTGTGGCTGATCAACCCGAACCGGCTGCCCCCATGGGCGAACGGTCCCGGAGATGTCTCCGGAGTGGGTATAGCCGGCGCTCGCCGTGAGGCCGGCAGGGAAGCGGCGGGGTGTAGCCACAGCCGGGTCCGAGCGCAAGGGCCGACCGTAATCGCATCAGGCGGGGGCTACATCAGGCGGCTCCAGAGCAGGGCCGTCGCTTCGCCGAGATGCTCGTGCCAGGAACGCTGGTTCCAGGCGCGCAGCGTGACCTCCTGGCCGGCGTCGGACCAGGCTTGCAGCATGGTCTCGATCGAGGCGGCGGTCGTGCCGCCGAGGATGACCGCGTCGACCTCGTTGTTCATCCTGGCGCTGCGTCGGTCGAAGTTCGAGGAGCCGATCGAGCTCCAGACGCCGTCGATGGTGGCGACCTTGGCGTGCAGGATGGCGTCGCGCACCTCGTGGATCGACACGCCGGCACGCAGCAGCCGGCCGCGCCACATACGGCCGGCATGCACGGCGCCGGGAACGTCGCTGACGCCCGGGATCACGAGGTGTATG
>CAXTUK010000020.1:0-1862 GCA_964247395.1 uncultured Acetobacteraceae bacterium | reverse complement strand
CGCGCGGCGCAACGCGAGGATCTCGTCGGGCATCGGCACGAAGTAGCCGGTGGCGAGCCAGATGCGCCGGCTCGCGTGCCTGATCGCGGCCAGCACGGCGCGGGTGTGAAGCGGACGGCCCTCGCGCGGCGCGCTGCCTTCGATGCAGACCTGCTCGGCGTGCGGCGCCGGGTCGGGCGCCTGCAACGGCACGGGGGGCACGGGGCGCGCGCCCTGGCGGCTCCAGGTCTCGTCGAAGACGGCGCGGGCGCCGGTCACGCAAGGGCCCTCGAAGCGTGCGGCCGCGTCCTGCCAGAAGGCCCTGGTGGTGTCCCGGTCGGGCGGGATGCCGGCCGTCCGGGGGTTCATGTACTGGAGGTCCCTGTTGACGCCGCCGAGGCAGGCCACGTGGTCGTCGACGACGAGTATCTTGCGGTGGTCCCGGTCGTTGACGTCGAGGCTGAAGAAGCGGCGCAGCGGGTTGAGGCCGTGGAACTCGACGATTTCGGCGCCGGCGGCGCGCAGGCCGTCGAACAGGCTGTCGGGCGTTCCGTCGGAGCCGACCCCGTCATAGATGATCGCGATGCGGACGCCGGCGGCGAGCCGGTCGTGGAGGAGGTCAGCGAGGGAGCGCCCGTCGGCCCTGACGTCCTCGAAGGTGTAGTATTCGAGGATGATGCTGTGCCGGGCGGCCGCGATCGCGTCGAACATCGCGCCGAGCGCGAGCATGGCTTCGGGGAGGAGCATGACGGTTCCCGGCCGGAGCGGCGCCTCCGCCACGTGCCGGAGGGCGCGCGCATGGCGAGCGAGATCGTCGTCCAGCATTCCCGTTCCTTCCGCCGTCCTGCGTGCGGGTGCGGCATAGCAAGCCGGCGGCTGGGAGGGTAGCGAGCGGGTGCGTGCCGGGGCTCAGGCGGCACCTGTGATGTGGCTGACAACCGCTTGCATCGTGGTTTCCGCAGTGAGCTCATCGGCGATGACCCGACCCCGCCGCAGCGCGACGATCCGGTCGCAGACGGCGAACACGTCCGTCAGCCGATGGCTGATCAGTATGACGGCGATGCCGCGCGATTTCAGGGTTCGGATCAACTCGAGCACGTGCTCGATCTTGTGCACCGCGAGAGCGGCCGTCGGCTCGTCCATGATGACAAGCCTGGGATTTGAAGGTACGCGCGCGGGCGATGGCGACCGATTGCTGTTGGCCGCCGGACATCGGCCGACCTGGTGGCGTCCCAGAAAGATGTTCGATGCCACATCTTGCATCTTCGCCAGCGCAAGATCCTGGTAGATCATTTCGATCCCGAAGTCGCTCGAGAAGGTTGGTGGAGTTGATCGCGGCGACGAGCATCGCCGCAGGCTTGCGCTCGAGCATGGTGTTGCAGGCGTTGAGCCGTGACTCGGGCGCCTGGTCGGACTCGACGGATTGGAAGGCGGTGACATCGGGTCGCTTGGCGCCGGCGCGGACGCCGGCAGCAACGGCCCCCCAGCAGGGATTCGAGACCGTCTTGAGCAACAGGCCATAGACGGGCTCGTCAGCCGCGAAGGGGGGAGAAGATCGCCGATCCGATTGCGGCGACTCCAAACGCCGCACACAATCCGAAGAGGTTCGCCTTGCAGGACATGGTCAGCTTATCGCGCTATGCTCGCCGTTTCGCATCCGGTCATGCGGACGGCGGCACCAATGAACCGTCTGCCTCGACCGTTTGCAAACCCTGGTCGGGTGCGTGCCGGGGCTCTGTCCCAGGTCCCTGCTGTCTTTGTTTGGAGAACCAACACGGTCCTGGGCTGTGGTTTCGTGTCCGGGGCGCGGACGTGCGCGATCGGCTCGCAGCCCCGAGGCTGCGAGGGGTCGTTCGGGTCCGGCAAGCTGGCAGGCGTTGGGG
>CAXTUK010000019.1:0-17987 GCA_964247395.1 uncultured Acetobacteraceae bacterium | reverse complement strand
TCAATCGGCACACGAGAATGGGCAACGGTCAACTTCTAGGGCGGTTGGTGTTAGACCGGACATGCCGGCCGGCCGGCAGCATGGATCCACCCCATTGATCTGCCGTTACTTTGAGACCTTTCTAACAAGTCCTGGCCCTCACGAAAGCGCGGGACTTCGTCAATCGCTTCCTGCCGCGAATGCGCGCGCTAGGCTGTCCCGCGCATCCTGCTGGATGCGTGCGAGGTGCTCATCGCCGTCGAAGCTCTCCGCATAGATCTTGAATACGTTCTCCGTTCCCGACGGCCGGGCTGCATACCAGCCCTTTTCGCTCGCGACCTTGATGCCGCCGATGCTTTCGCCGTTACCGGGTGCCTTGTTCAGCGTCGCGATGACCGGATCGCCGGCGAGGGTCTCGGCGCCAAGCTGTCCGGCGCTGAGGTTCTTCAGGATCGATTTCTGCTTCGGGTTCGCCGGAGCATCGATCCGTGCGTAGGACGACCCTCCGAGTTCACCCGCCAGATCGTCGTAGAGCTGTCCCGGATCGCGTGCGGTCCGCGCCGTGATTTCGGCCGCGAGCAGGCCCATCACCAGCCCGTCCTTGTCCGTCGTCCAGACCGATCCGTCACGCCGGAGGAACGTGGCGCCGGCGCTTTCCTCGCCCACGAAGCCGAGCGAACCGCCCATCAACCCGTCCACGAACCATTTGAACCCGACCGGGACCTCATGCAGCCGGCGGCCGAGCCGCGCGGCCACGCGGTCGATCACGCTGCTGCTGACGATCGTCTTGCCGATGCCCGCCTCCGGTGTCCACCCCGGCCGATTCTCGAACAGGTAGGCGATCGAGGCGGCAAGGAAATGATTGGGTTGCAGGAGGCCCGCCGAGCGGCAGACGATGCCATGCCGGTCGGCGTCGGTGTCGTTGGCGAACGCGATATCGAAGCGTTCGCGCATCCCGATCAGGCTCGACATCGCGGAGGCCGAAGAGCAATCCATCCTGATCTTGCCGTCCCAGTCGGGCGGCATGAAACGGAATGTCGCGTCCACCTCCTCGTTGACCACTGTCAGGTCGAGGCCGTGGCGTTCCGCGATCAGCGGCCAGTAGTCGATCGCAGCCCCGCCGAGAGGATCGATGCCGATCCTGATCCCTGACCCCCTGATCACCTCGATGTCGATGATACCGGGAAGATCGTCGACGTATGGCCCGGCATAATCGTGACCGTGCACCAGCGGCGAGCCCCGAGCCCGTTCGAACACCGTCCGCCTGACGCCGTCGAGGTCGTCGTCGAGGAACTCGTTCGCGACTCGCTCGATCGAGCCGGTGATTTCGGCCGAAGCCGGGCCGCCGTTTGGCGGATTGTACTTGAAGCCCCCGTCCTCCGGAGGGTTGTGCGATGGCGTGATCACCACTCCGTCCGCCAGACCGGAGGAGCGGCCCCGGTTGTAGGAGAGGATCGCATGCGAAACCGCCGGCGTGGGCGTGTAGCCATGCTGCGCGTCGACCATCACCGTGACCTCGTTGGCGACGAACACCTCGAGGGCGCTCACCATTGCCGGTTCGGACAGCGCGTGCGTGTCGATGCCGAGGAACAGGGGACCCGACACTCCCTCGCGCTTGCGGTGCGCGCAGATCGCCTGGCTGATCGCCAGGATATGCCGCTCGTTGAAGGCACTGGCCAGCGAGGAGCCGCGATGTCCCGACGTGCCGAACGCCACTCTCTGGGCCGGATCGGCGGGGTCCGGGCGTTCGGCGAAGTAGGCGGTCACCAGGCGCGGCAGGTTAACCAGACCGGCGCTCGAGTTCTCCGACACACTCATCTTCCTGCTCCCCCAGCGCCGACCGGCCCGGACCAAAGAAAGGTTGCCGCGACGCGCGCAATTACGACGCGCGCCGAGCCTCGAGCTCGCACGCGATCATGAATTCAAGCGACTCGAGCTTGCTCATCGCATCGCCCATGTCGCACCCCCAGGCATAGGTGCCGTGACCCCGAAGTACGTAGCCGATCGAGGCGCGGTCGAGTCGCTTCTCCAGCACGCCGCGAAGTCGCCGCATGTCCTGATCGTTGTCGAGCACCGGCAACCGGACAGTGACGTCATGCGTCGCCCGACCGTCGAACGCCTTGATCATCTCGTAACCGGCGAGATCGATTCCGTCCCCCGCCAGGCGCGACAGCACCGTGGCCGGCACCGAATGCCCGTGCAGCACGGCACCGGTCTCGGCGAACTTTGCGTAGAGCTGGCAGTGCAGCAGCGTCTCGGCGCTCGGAACCTCGCCCTCGCACACCGGGCGCCCTTCAAGATCGACGGCGATGACGTCTTCGCGGGCCAACTCGCCCTTTCGGCCGCCGCTCCTGGTGATCGCGACGGTGCGCTCGTCGAGCCGCATGCTCAGATTACCGCTCACGGAGGGCGTCCAGCCGTAGCGGTCGAGCCGCCGCCCGGCCTCGATGATCCAGCCGGCGGCGTGCGCGAGTTGCATCCTGTCCTAGGACCCGCCTGTTTCGGCCCGGCCCGACTGTCCGTCGAGCTCAGCGTTTCTTTCCGGCCTTCGCCTCCTCGTCGGCCGCCGTCTTGTCGAGTTGTCGCGCCTCGTCGAGCAGGAACTCTCCCTCCTCCTCGTCGCCGTGCTTGATCTCGTCGAGGCCCTCTCGCGCGAGATTCCGCGCCTCCTCGCTCCGCTCCGGTAGTCGCGGCGCGGCACTCGTCTCTTTGGCATCCGCCATGGTCATCGGCTCCCGTTCTGGCATCAAGGCTGACTCAACAGGGCCGAGGGGTTGCGGTTGCCGGTCGCGCCAGCAACTCCTTGCCTTCTGCAACGTCGAGATCGAGGGTCCGCTCACGATCCCGGGAGGAGAAAGACCTTGTCCAAGATACGTGTCGCCGTCGTCGGCGTCGGAAACTGCGCCTCGTCGCTGGTGCAGGGCGTCGAATTCTATCGCGACACCCGGACCAACGAACGCGTGCCGGGCCTGATGCACCTGACGCTCGGCGGCTATCACGTCGGCGACATCGAAGTCTGCGCCGCCTTCGACGTGTCCGAGACCAAGGTCGGACAGGACGTCGCGCACGCCATCCTCGCCGAACCCAACAATACCAAGGTTTTCGCCGACGTCCCCGCCACCGGCGTCACCGTCCAGCGCGGCCCGACGATGGACGGCATCGGCCGTTATCTGCGCGACGTCGTCATCGAGAGCGATGCGCCTCCCGTCGACGTCGCGGCAATCCTGCGCGACACGCGAGCCGACGTGGTCGTCTCCTACCTGCCGGTCGGTTCCGAGGAAGCCTCGCGTTGGTACGCCGAGCAGGCGCTCGCGGCCGGCTGCGGCTTGGTCAACTGCATCCCTGTCTTCCTCGCCTCCGACCCGCACTGGCGCGGCCGGTTCGCCGATCGCAACCTGCCGATCGTCGGCGACGACATCAAGAGCCAGGTCGGCGCCACGATTGTCCACCGCGTGCTCGCCAATCTGTTCCGCGAGCGTGGCGTCAGGCTCGACCATACCTACCAGCTCAATTTCGGCGGCAACACCGACTTCCAGAACATGCTGGAACGCGACAGGCTCGAATCGAAGAAGATCTCCAAGACTCGCGCTGTCACCAGCCAGTTGGCCGAAGTGCTCGACGACGCCGACGTCCATGTCGGCCCGAGCGACCATGTGCCCTGGCTGTCGGATCGGAAATGGGCCTACATTCGCCTGGAAGGCACGACGTTCGGCAACGTGCCGCTCAACTGCGAACTCAAGCTCGAGGTCTGGGATTCTCCCAATTCCGCCGGCGTGGTGATCGATGCCGTGCGTTGTGCGAAGCTCGCGATGGATCGCGGCGTCGGTGGTGCCTTGGATGGACCGTCGAGCTATTTCATGAAGAGCCCGCCGGTGCAGTTCACCGACGAAGAGGCGCGAATCCACGTCGAGAATTTCATTGCGGGCGGATGAACACGAAGGCCGCCCCGTCCCATGATCGGAACGGCCGCGACCCGCAATGCCGGAGCCGCAATCCCAGGCGTTCGGCCCATCGCCGCGCCGTTGCCTCGCCCTCGTCGCCATAGGACAGGTTGAACACCGCCAGCGCTGCTCCAGGACGCATGATCCGCGCGCATTCCGCGACATGGGCGTCAGCGATTCCGGCCTGCACGAGATACGGCATGCTGTCGACGAACAGCACCAGATCCCTGCTCCCATCAGCCATCTGCAACGAGAGCCCGTCCGTCAGCTCGAAGCGAATGTTCGCAGTGCCGCGGTGCCGCTGCCTGGCCTGCTCGACCATTCCGGCCGCGATGTCGATCCCCAGAACCGATCCCGCCCGCTTCGACAGCGCCGCCGCCACCCGCCCGATCCCGCAGCCCACATCGAGGACATCGGCGCCCGGTCGCACCAGACCCTCGCGGTCGAGCCAACCTGCCAGCTCGTCGGTCGCCTCACCCAGCAGCCCTGGATCACCCAGCGAATAGGCTGCGACGCTCGCCTCGGGCGACAGCCGCACCGCACGTTCGAACGAGCGCCTGATCTCGTCCAGCGACTGATCGCCGTGATCGACGCCGCTCTGCCGCAGCATGGCGGCGAGCGCCTCGACATCTCCGCCGTGGGACGCGAACAGTGCCGCGATGTCGGATCCCTCGGGCAACATCCTGCCGATCTCCCCCGGCGTCGTTCCGCCCAGCACGAGCCGCGCCAGGGCCACCGCGGGCGAGATTTCACCCGCCAGGCACCGCGCCACATCACCCGCTGCCGTCATGCGGGCACCAGCCGGCGCACAGCGTTGAAACGGTCGATCGCGCCCCAAGCATGTTTGTAGCTCTCGCCGCCGCGCAGGAAGTCGATCTCGCGACATCCGTCCGCGATCGCGTTCTCGATGATCCCGCCGAGCAGGATGGTCCCCGGACTGCGGAACGCATGCGCCTGGTCGAAGCCGCTGAGATAGAGCAGCAGCCTGCCCTGTGCGCTTTTCAACGCCATGCAGCACGCGACGAGGTCGGTCCCGAAACGCAGTCCGTGCAACCGCAGGATGCCCGAACGTTGCAGTCCCGGTGCTGCCTCCTTGATGAACACGAGCACCCGAGGGTCGGCGAACACGCCGCCTGGCTCGCCTCGCGCGTCCCAGCGCGCCCCATGCAGCCGCGCCAGCGCGTCGAGCCTGTCCGCCAGATCGGTGTCGCCGAATTCATGCGTCCAGCCGCCACTCCGCTCGGCGCGATGCCGGTTCATTCGAAGCTTCCGGTGGATGCCGGCGGGAATTGCGTGGCGAAGGTCACCGGCCGCCGCCGGCAGCGCCAGCACCGGACATGGCGAGCCGACGCCTGCCTCCATTCGCCAGCCGGGCGGAGCGGCCACGTCCCGCAGCGCCGCACCCGGTGGCAGATCGGCGAAGTCGCAGGACGTGACGTTTCCCGCGCCTTCCAACACCGCCTGCAGGAGCAGGTCCACGCATCCCGGCGGCGCATCGGGTGCCAACAATGCGTCGAGATAGTCGCTGATCCCCGCACCCATCGGCAGCAGCTTGCGCTGCGGCGGCTCGTCGAGCACGGTGCAGGCGAGCAATCCGACCAGCTGTTCGCCTGCATGGACCGCCGCCACGACCGGACGTCCGGTCCCGAACTGCCGCCACCAGGGCAGCAGCCACTCCGGCGACTGGAACGGCGTCGCGAGCGGCGCGGACTGCGCGAGCGCGCTCCATGACGGTTCGAGCGCGGTAAGATCCTTCTCGCAACGCGCCAGCGAGACCATGGGTCTCACGCGCGGACGAGCTCGCGATAACGTTCAAGGTAAGCACTGCACATCCGCTCGTGCGAAAACCGCTTGCGTGCCAGCCGCCGGCACGCCTCGGGATCGATGCTGTCGGCGTCGCCGATGCGATCGCCCATCTCGTCCGCGTCCCCGACGAGGAAGCCAGTCACGCCTTCCACCACGAGATCCGCCAGCGCGCCCGAACGGAACGCGATGACCGGGGTCCCGCACGCGGCCGCTTCCATCGCCACCAGCGAGCTCGTCTCCTCGGCCAGGCTCGGAATCAGCACGCAGCGCGCCGCCGACAGCAATCGCCGCTTGCGGTCGAACGCGAGCGGACCGAGAAACCGCCGTCGCCGGTCGAGCAACGGCGCGACCGCGCGCTCGAAATAGTCGCGATGCGCCGGATAGCCGAATACCGTCCCGCCCAGCAGCAGCGGGACGTCGGCCCGACGCGCGGCCTGGAGCGCCAGATGCTGGCCCTTCTCGGGACAGACACGGCCGAGCATCAGCGCGTATCGCCGTCGCGCATGCGACGCGCGCTGCAGCGCCTCCACCGCGACCCCATTGGCGATCGTTCCAAGCAGCTTCGAGCCTGGACAGTGTCGCGCTTGCGATGCCGACACGCAGTGCAGCCAGGTGAGCGGTCGCGGTAGCGCCAACGCGTCCGGCGCATACCAATGCGACGGCAGGTGCAGGGTGACGAGGGCAGGGGGGCCGGGCGCGGGCAAGATCGCGTCGAAATCCAGACCGTGCAGATGAACGAGATCGACCCGGCGTGACGACACCGCCGCCGCAACAGCACGGCGCGTCGCCTCGACTGCCGACGATCTCGCACCCACGTCGATCGCGCGGTCCGGGTCCACGCCCGTGTCGATCCACTCACCAGCGATCCTGCTGCCGCGGCAGGACACCACCAGCGATCGATGCCCCGCTGCGACCAGCGCCCGGTCGATCGCCGAGAGCACCTGTTCCGCCCCGCCGACCGCATCCGGCCCGACCGGTGCGAGGCTGTAGGCCACATTCAGGATCGTCAGCCTGCCGTCCGTCAGCTCCTTCGTCCGGGTGCATAACGCCGGATCATCGCGGCGCAGAACTCGGCGAATTCCGCCGGGTCGAGCGGCGGCGCGGTGTAGTGCGGCCAGATCCCCTTGTGTTCGGGGGTGAAACAGAACGTGACCGTGACGTCGAACTCGTCGAGTGCGCGCATCTGCCGATCGAACCACGCTTCGGCTTTCGGCCGGTGCCAGTCGGCCCAGCTCAATCCAGTACGAAGATACGTTACGCCGAGCTCGCGCATCGTCCGTACCGCAGCGTCGAGGCGATGATCCTCGAAATGGAACCATTGGCACAATCCGATTGCCGGCGTGTGTTCAACGAAGCGTCGTGCGGCGAGCTTGGGCGCGCCATGCTCGTCGAACAATCCCAGGTGGAAATGCCGGTAATAGGACGACCCCTCGGCCTCCCGATGCCGAGTCGTCGCCTCCCAGGCCGCCGGAAGATCGTACAGGCTGTACCAGTGGATGCGCGGCGCGATGCCGGTGAGCAGTTCCGCGGTTCGCCTCAGGCCCCAGTCCTGAACCTCCTCGGCGCCGAACGTCGACACCCCGACTTCCGATACCCAGACCGGCAGCTCCGTGCAGGTCCGGATCTCGGCGATCTTCGCGGGCCAGTCCTGGAGCATCCAGTGGTTCCAGTCCAGCGGGAAGCCGTGCACTGCCACCGCATCGACCTGGTCCGTCACGCCTTGCGCCGCGAGCAGCCGCAGGAAATCCGCATCGATCGGCGACATGCCGCCAAGCACGCGCGCAAGCCCCGGCGCCTCGCTGCCGATCGCCGCTCCCGCCAGCCGCGCCATGGCGGCGAACCGGGACCAGCCGGGATCGTTCTCCAGATCCCAATGCGACTTGTTGTTTGGCTCGTTCCAGATCATCGCCGCTTCGATCAAGGCCGGGCTCCGCGCGACGGGTATGCGGCCTGGGCGAACTCGCCCGGCTCTCCTGTCCGGCAGACGAACACTTCTTCCTCCGGATGACTGACGATCACGAAACCCGCACTGCGCAGCATCGCCTCAGCACAGGCACGGTTCGGCGCCCACCAGTTGGTCGGATCACCCGAGTAGCGGCGCTCGATGAAGTGCAGCTTCGGATAGCCGGGATCGTCGAACATCTCCAGATCCCAGAAGTCATAATCCGTCTCGAGCGGCAGGATTTCGCTCGCTCCTCGGTGCATCGACTGGAACACGAACATGTCGCCCGCAACGTGTTCCCTGATCAGATCGAGCGCCAGCAACGGATGTCGCAGGTGATAGAGAACGCCAAAGAACAGCACGACGTCGAACCGTTCGCCCACGTCGGCGACGTCATAGACCGAGAGCTCGCGGAATTCGATGTCGAGACCCTCGATCTCGGCCGCGAACCGCGCCTGCGCCAGATAGGTCGCATCGTGGTCGATGCCGAGCACGCGCGCAGCCCCGCGCCGCTTCATCGCCATCGAGTAGAAACCGCCATTGCACCCGATGTCGAGCACCGTCCTACCGGTCAGGTCGGCGGGCAGCGCGTCCGCGAAGCGCTGCCATTTCACGTTCGGGTAGTCGTAGAGGAAATGGTCCGGCGCCGTTCGCACGCCCTTGAGATCCAGGTTATGGAACCACGGGCCAAGCTGTTCGGCGCGGGCACGAATCGTCTCCGGGGTCCAGCCGCGAGGGTTGGCGTCCGTCATCGTCAGATGCTCCGCCGGACGGGCGGCGGGGTGCCGCCCAGCAGGTGCACTGCCTGCCTGTATCCATGCAGCGTGCCGACGTCGACATAGTCGCGTCCTGCCCGCACGCCCCAGGCTTCGCCGCCCGACGCGATCCAGGCCTGCACCAGGGTGCCGACATAGACATCGGTCCGGTCGCGCCGTTGCCACAATGCATGCAGCTCATGCAAAACTCGGCCAGGCATCTTCATCGCCCCCCAGATCCAGCCGCTCGACGCTTCATCCGACTTGACATGCACATGCGTCACCCGACCGTCCCGATCCGTCTCGACGGCGTCGAACAGTTCAGGCCGCTCGACAGGGAACAGCAGGAACGAGAACCGGTCGTCAGCAAGATCGGCCATTGCGTCGACAGGAAACCAGATCGTATCGGGCAGTCCCACGATCACCGGCTCGCTTTGTCCGACCAGCGGCCGCGCCCGGAAGATCGCGTCGCACAGACCTGCCGCCTCGTCCTGGATCGCGTAGAGGACCGGGACCGCACCGATGCTGCCACCGAAATATTGCAGGATGTCCGACTTGGTCGGCGAGATCACCATGCAGATCTTGTCGACCCCGGCAGTCGCCATCCGCTCGATCAGGTACTCGCTGACCGCCCGGGGACGCTCCACGCCGCGCTCGTCGAGGCGGCTGCCGACCGGCAGCAACTCCTTGGAGAACGCCAGCGGCTGGATGCGCGTGCCGCTTCCGGCCGCCGGAATGATCCCCCACATCGTCAGACGGCCTGCTTCGAAGGCATGGCCTCGAGCAACCCGATCAAATGGCGCGCCCGGTGCGATGCGGTATGTTCGTCGAGTGCACGCGCCCGTGCGCGAGCAGCGAGCGCCGACAGTTCGCCCGATGGCAGATCGAGGGCGGCGAGCGCCCCGTCGGTGTCGTCGGCGACCAGGATCTCCCGTCCCGGCTCGAAGAACGCATCGATCCCCTCCCACCGATCGGTCAGGATCGGCGTGCCGCAGCATGCCGCCTCGAACAGGCGTCCGGAGGGACAGAAGCCCATGCGCGCCATGGCGGCGCGGGTGACGTTCAGCGTCATCCGCGACGCCGAGAAGAACGAAGGATGCTCGCCCGGCGGCAGATGGCGAACGAAAAAGATGTTGTCCGACCAGGGAAAGTCGGGCGGATATTGTGCGCCGCCGATCACGAAGCGGGTGTCCGGACGAAGCCGGGCCGGCTCCAGCAACAGGCGCCGCAGCGCTCCCTGCCGGTCGGCGGCATAGGTGCCGAGATAGGACAGCGCCGCCCGGTATTGCGGCGCTGCTTCCATCGATCGATAGACGGAAGGGTCGGCCCAGCCATACAGCGGTGCAACACGCCTCGCGCCGAGCCGGGTCCGCAACGCTTCGAGCGCGCTGCCACCCGTGTAGCTCAGGACGAGGTCGAACGCAGCGAGGCCGTCGGGTCCCAGATATGGAACGGGCTCGGATGCCTCCAATCGCGCCAGCGTCACCGGCGTATCGAGGTCATAGAAGCAGCCGAGCACGTCCGCGTCCCGCACCAGCGACGTCGCGTCCAGTGCGTCAGGGCAGAACGACGTCACGATGGCCACGTCGGATTCCTCGACCGCCTGGCGCGCCCGCGCGCGAACCTCCTGCCAGGCCGGGTAGAGAACGAGTTCGCCCGGGTCGCCAAGCGACGCAAGATCCCTGTGCTCCGCATAGTAGGGGACGTCCTTCTCGAAGAACGTCACCCGATGGCCGGCGTTCGTCAGCGCCGCGATCAGGCCGCGCCACAAGGAGGCGTGGCCGTTGCCCCATGACGAACTGATTGAAAGGCCGAACACCACGAGCCTCATCGCGCGGACCAGGGCTGGAAAACGTACACGGAAACGGGAACAACGATCGTGGGCTCGGGTTGCAGCACAGCGGGTCGTTCCGGCCCGTCGGGGACAGCGAATGCCGGCCAAGCTCGACACCTATCGCGCCAGGCGCGACTTCCAGAAGACGGCCGAACCGGGCGGCGACGATCCGATTGCGTCGTCCAAACGCCTGCGCTTCGTGATCCAGAAGCACGACGCGACGCGGCTGCACTTCGATCTGCGCCTCGAGCTCGACGGCGTCTTCAAGTCCTGGGCGGTCACCCGCGGTCCCTCGCTCGACCCCGGCGACAAGCGGCTCGCGGTCGAGGTCGAGGACCACCCGCTCGGCTATGGCGATTTCGAGGGGATCATCCCCAAGGGACAGTATGGCGGCGGAACGGTCCAGATCTGGGATCGCGGCTTCTGGACACCTCAAGGCGACGGCGCTCCGCAACAGGCGCTCGACCAGGGCGATCTGAAGTTCACTCTCGACGGAAGTCGTCTGCATGGCAGCTGGGTGCTGGTCCGCCTCAAGCATGACAGGACCCGCGGCAAGCGGACCAATTGGCTGCTGATCAAGCACCGCGACGACGCCGTCGGCGACACCAGCGCGCTGATGCAGGACGATCGCTCCGTGGCGTCCGGCCGGCCCCTCGCCACCATCGCCGCCGGCAAGGGGCGGCGGCCGAAATCCTTCATGCTGAAGGCAGCCTCACCCGAGCCCGACGCGATCTGGGACAGCCGAAGCGGTCGCGCAGCCCAGGAACGGGCGTCCTCCGCCGCGATGCCGGATTTCATCGTCCCGCAGCTCTGCCAGGTCGTCGAGCGGCCGCCCTCGGGAGCCGGTTGGGTGCACGAGATCAAGTTCGACGGCTACCGGATGCAGCTCCGCGTCCATTCGGGCGCGGCCACCCTCAAGACCCGCAACGGCCATGACTGGACCGGCAGGTTCGCCGCCATCGCGCGCCAGGCGGCGTCGCTCCCCGACGTCATCATCGATGGCGAGATCGTCGCCCACGATATGAACGGCGCTCCTGACTTCGCCGCCCTGCAGGCCGCCCTGTCGGACGAGCGGACCGACGATCTGGTCTTCTACGCTTTCGACCTCCTGTTCGAAGGTGACGCCGACCTGCGCGACCGGCCCCTGTCGGCCCGCAAGGATCGGCTGCCGGCCCTTCTGCGAGAGCGCCGGACGATCCGCTTCGTCGAGCATTTCGAGAGCGGCGGCGACGCCGTGCTCCGCTCCGCCTGCCGCCTCTCGCTGGAGGGCATCATCTCCAAGAAGCTCGATGCGCCTTACCGCTCGGGCCGGAGCGGGTCCTGGACCAAGGCCAAATGCCGCGCCGGCCACGAGGTCGTCATCGGCGGCTGGTCGACCACCGCCGGCCAGTTCCGCTCGCTCCTGGTGGGCGTCCACCGCGGCGACAAATTCGTCTATCTCGGTCGCGTCGGCACCGGCTACGGCGCGGCCAAGGTGAAAGCGCTGCTGCCCCGGCTCCATCAGGTCGCCGCCGCGACATCCCCGTTCACCGGCATCGGCGCGCCTGCCGCAGAAGCCGGCGTGAACTGGACTCGGCCGGAACTCGTCGCCGAGATCGAGTTCGCTGGCTGGACCGGGACCGGCATGGTGCGGCAGGCCGCGTTCAAGGGCCTGCGCGAGGACAAGCCGGCCGACGCCGTCGAGGCCGAACCGCCGGCGCCCTCGCGCACGGCCGAACTGCCGGTCCTGCAGCCGAAGCGGACACGTGCGCCCGCGTCCTCCGGCCCGGCGACGGTGATGGGCGTTTCCATCACCCATCCCGACAAGGTGTTCTGGCCCGATGCGGGCGACGGCCGACCCGTCACCAAGCTCGATCTCGCACGCTATTTCGAAGCGGCCGGCGCGTGGATGATGCCGCATATCGGCGGCCGGCCCTGCTCGATCGTTCGCGCGCCCGACGGCGTCTCGGGCGAGCAGTTCTTTCAGCGCCACGCCATGCGCGGAACCTCCAGCCTGCTCGAGCTCGTCACCGTGACGGGCGACCACAAGCCCTATCTCCAGATCGACCGCGTCGAAGGGCTGGCGGCCATCGCCCAGAGCGGCGCGGTCGAACTGCATCCCTGGAACTGCCGGCCCGGGCACCCGGAGCAGCC
The DNA here is from genome assembly GCA_964247395.1 of uncultured Acetobacteraceae bacterium. Taxonomy (GTDB): domain Bacteria; phylum Pseudomonadota; class Alphaproteobacteria; order Acetobacterales; family Acetobacteraceae; genus CAXTPV01. Next base: position 5,597 of record CAXTUK010000019.1, on the reverse strand, counting down.
GGGCCGGCTGATCCTCGACCTCGATCCCGGTCCCGACGTGGCGTTCCCCGCCGTCGTCGAGGCCGCGCGAGAGATGCGCGACCGTCTCGAGGATCTCGGGCTCGCCGCCTTCTGCAAGACCACCGGCGGCAAGGGCCTGCACCTCGTCGTCCCCCTCGCACCCCCGTCGAAAGCCGGTCCCGGCTGGCCCGCGGCAAAGGAGTTCACCCACGAGGTGTGCCGCCGCATGGCGGCCGACAGCCCGAAGCTCTACCTCGTCAACATGGCCAAGAAGCTTCGCGGCGGCCGAATCTATCTCGATTATCTCCGCAACGATCGTCTGGCGACCGCGGTGGCGCCGCTGTCGCCGCGCAACCGCCCCGGCGCCAATGTGTCCATGCCGCTGGCATGGCGAGAAGTCTCGTCCACGCTCGATCCCGCGCGGTTTACGGTGCGGACCGTTCCTGGCCTGATCTCCAGGAGCAAAGCCTGGGAGGACTACGATGCGGCAGCCCAGCCACTCGCCAGGGCCATCAAACGCCTGGGATGACCGGCCCTCTGGAACCGTCGTGGCGCCGCTTCAAGCCATCGGGCGGAAACCCCAGCCGAACAGGTGCAGGCCATGGTCGGCGAACCCGGGTTCCTCGGCCAGTTCCCGCTCGAAGCCCAGATGCGCCGCCTCGTTCTCTGCCATCGAGGTCGCGATCCGGTCTCGCGTCTGGAACCCGGCGCTGACGCACAGCCCACGGCACGAAACGTGGGCCAACCCGGCCCCTGTCATGCTGTCCACGAGCTCCGACGCGGTGAACAGCCTCAGCGTCGCCTCGGACCGGGCGGCCCGCAACGTGCCGCGACGGGTCCTGAGCATCGACATCGCTTCGCCGTGCCGTCCGCTTTCGAGCAATTCGGTGACCAGGGCCGCCAGGCTGTCGACATACACCGCCGCGACGCCGCCCGGTCTGAGCCAGCCTGCGAACCTGCGCAGGGCGGCGTCGGGATCGCGTGCATACTGCAGTGACCCGAACGCCATCACCAGGTCCGCCTGCCCAGGCGGGATGTCGGCCTCCAGCATGTCGGCCTGGACCAGCCGGAACGACGGCGGCATGCCGCGCGAACCGAGCGCCTCCAGCATGCCGGGTGCACGCTCGATGCCGACCACCGAGTGCCCCCTGTCCAGCAGCTTGCGCGCAGTGCGGCCGGTTCCGCACCCGACATCGACGATCCGGCCGCCGGTTTCCGGCAGCAGACGCTCCAGACGCTCGAACGCCAGCAGGTCGTAGGCGCGACGCGCGCTCGGCCGGGCGTAGGATTCGTCGTAGTCGGCCGCGACCCGCGTATAGAGCGTCGCGCTGTCCGTCAGGTCAGCGGTCGTTGTCGAGCAGATAGCCGTATTCCTCGACCCATGGGCTCACGCCATACATCGAAAGCAGCGCCTGCTCCTCGCGCGCGTTCGCGCAAGGGTCGAACGCGGTGGTCTGCGGCCGCGTGTGCAGGATGCCGATCTTGTCGATGACGGCCATCCGGTTGCGCGCGGCGCCGAGGAGCCAGGACCAAACATAGTCGACGCCGTATCCATGCCGTTGATTCTGGAAGACCGGCGCGCAGAGGGCAAGTGCCTCGCGTGTGAACAACGGCGCCATCGATTCGACGAACGAGGTGAATCGCAGCAACTTGCCCGGCTGCTGCCTGGTGATGCCGTGGGCGACGTGGCTGCCCTCTATCAGGGCTGGCTGGGCGAGCAGGAGCCGGTTCTCCTCGGCCAGCGCGAACAGTCGGTTGATGTCGCGCCAGCCGACCATCAGGTCGTCGTCGGCCAACCAGATGCGGTCATAGGCCCAGAACGGACTGTCGGCCGCGAAGGCCGCGTGAGCCGATCTGTTCTTGAAGGTTGCGGTCTGCAGGCTCGAGAACTCGGCGGCGCCGACATGCGCGTAGTGCTCGGGCGACCCATAGAAGCTGACGCAGAGATCCCAGGTCCGGTCCACGTCCGCGATGTCGCGCTCCCAGCCCAGGTGCAGGGAGTGGTGATTGGCGAAGACGACGACCAGATTGCGCCGCCGCTGCCCGGGAACGATGCCCGGAACCCGGCAGTCGACCGGGAAACCCGACATGTCCGCGGCGAGCGTCTGGGCCGGCCTGGTTTCCGCGAGGACGAGAACGGCCGACGGATCGGGCAGGTGCCGGCCGCACAGCACCATGCCGTGCTCGTCGTCACGCCGGGTTCGAAACGAACCGTCGGCAGGCCGTCGCGGCCGAGGAAAGCCAGAACACCGTTCCGCAGAACCCAAGTGGTCTCGTTCGGGTGGGCGTAGCCCGAGATCCGGCCATCAGGCAGCAGACGGACCTGTCGCGCGAAGGTGCGGTCGACGAGACCGAACGTCCAGACACGACCATCCAGATCGCCGCGTTCGAGCTGGGCGCGCCGAACCGTCCGACCCCGCCTGGCTGACATCGGCGATCCGACGCTGCTCATGCGGACGGAGGCCAGCATGTCCGGCGCAGCGCAGGACGTCATGTGCATGTCAAGTCTTCCGCGACGAAGCGCATGGACCGGATCGGCTGCTGCCGGGGCCAGTAGGCAGTCTCGGGGGTCGACTGCGGCTCGAGCAATCCCGACGCGACGAGCGCGCCGACCTCGTGCTGCCAAAGCCAGAGGCTGTTGGTCTGGCCGCGGAAGCTCGGCTCGCCGCCCAGCGCGCCGCTGGTCCGGAAACCCGCGGCGAGTCCGATGCCGAACACGCCGGGCAGCACCTCGCCCCTCCTGTCGAGCACGCGACACCGGTCGTCGACCATCGGCTCGCGCTCGTCGCCGGCCAGTCGGATACGCAGCCCGTCGCGTCCCTGAAGCGTCAGCCCGCGCGGCCGGTAGCCGAGAGCCGGGATCACCAGGTCGGCCCGCTCGAGCAGCGCCTCGATGTCGGCAGGCGGCAGCTCGTCGCCGTCGAGTATGGCCAGCCTCGCATCGGGCGCGACGTCTCTCTCCAGGCCTCGCGCATTGCGCAGCAGATCACGCGCGTCGTAACGCAAGCCGCCCAGGCGGTGTACGAAGCCGCTGACAGGACAGATATCCTCGGGACCGAACTCGTCATAGCCGTCCGCTCGCGCATCGGCCGGAGAGTGATAGAACATTCGCAGCCGCCCACGATGCAGCAGCGTGACCGAAGCGGGGCCCGCGTCCGGCAGCGAGCGCAGCAGTAGCCTGGCCGAGCCGACCGCGCTCGTCGATCCGCCGATCACCACCACCCGGGGCGCCTTCGAACTGGCCAGCCGGCTGCAGGCCGCCTCGATGCCCTCCGGCCTGAGCAGCATATCCGACTGCATGATCTTGTCGGTGAAACGAGGCATGAGAGGCACGCCGAACACCGCCTCGCGGGCGAGCCGATCGCCGTCCTGCGATGCGCCGCACGCCAGCAGCAACCGTCCGGCATAGAGTTCGGTGCTGCATCCGCCATCGCGCGCGCGCAACGCCAGACGCCACCTGCTGCGAGTGATCCGCCGCCCGTGCAGCACGGGCCCGACGTCGTTCAGAACGGCGGCGACCGCGGTGAGCGTGACCGCGCCGGTTCCGCACGCGGCGACGGCGCGGGCGGCCGGCATGTCCCGCACGGACGCGAGCTGGTCGTGCCGGACGCCGTCGAGGCAGGACAGGAACGAGACGGCGGCGCTGTCGGAACGGATCACGTAGTCCCCGAGCCGACCGGCGCCGATCGCCCGTCGCCGCTCGATGATCACCAGGCCGTCGTCGAGCAGCGCGTCGAGCGTGCCGTCTCGTGAGGCGGCCAGAAGCGGGCCGAGCCCGGCCGGGCCGCCTCCCACGATGGCGGCTCCGTAATCCCGCGACGCGACGCTCACGCCAGGGCGGCCGTTTCCGGCGGCAGTGAGAGCAGCGCCCCAAGGTGCGGCAGCAGCGAATGACGCTGACGCAGCCGCAGCAGGGCATCACAGCAGAATTCAACCTCCGTCTCGCCCATTTCGTCCCACAGCGGCAGCGCGATGATCCGCGACGAGAGCATGTCCGTCGTCGGCAGTCTCGACGCATCAGCGAACGGCTTGAACAGAGGCTGCTGCGCGAGATGCGGGCTGAAATAGCTTCCGCATTCGATCCCCTCGGACGCGAGCGCCCGGACCACGTCGTCGCGCGAAAGCATCACGTCGTCCGGCAGCACCACAGCCATGAAACAGTAGGCCTGGCGTCGCCCGAACACGCCCTGGCAGCGCCAATCCTGCAATCGGCGCCGATACGCCGAACCCAGCATGTCGCGATGCGCGCTCAGCGCGTCGAAGTCACGGAAGCGGGCAAGCCCGATCAGCGCCATGACCTCGCTCAGCTTGGCATTCAGCCCGAGCGTGGTCGCCGAGCGCTTCCCCTCGAACCCGTAATTGGCCATCGAGCGGAGCTGCGCGATCAGCGCCGTGTCGGCGCAATGGATCAGGCCTCCCTCACCGGCGGCGAACGTCTTGGTGGCGTGCATCGAGAACACCACCGGGAACGGCGCCCCGGATCCGAACGCATTGCCGGTCGCGTCCACGGCGCCCAGCGAGGCGGCGGCATCGACCACCACCGGTATGCCGGTCCGCTGCCGCAGGGCCTGGTAACGCGCGAGATCGAGGCCGTTGCCGAACGTGGCGTAGGGCACGATCACCGCGATCCGGTCCCCGTGCTCGGCGATCAGGCGCTCCTCGTCCCTCGCGCACGGCAGCCACGTCTCGGGATCGACGTCGCAGAACACCGGCGTCAGGCCGGCCCACATCGCCGCCTCGCCGGTGGCGGCGAACGTGAAGGACGGCATCAGCGCCAGCGTGGCGCCCGGCCGCCTGGAAGCCGCCACACGGATCGCGAGCATCAGCCCGATCGTCGCGTTGCAGACCGTCAGGCAGGCGTCACGGGTCGCGAAATGCTCGTCGAACCGGCTCTCGAGCGCGGCATTGACCGGACCGAAATTGGTGAACTGCCGGCGCGTCTCGATCTCGGCGAGCTCCGATGTGAGCTCGCTCAGTCGGGGCGGGTTAGGCCGCAGGAAGGGCAGGCGCGCTAACATCAGCTGCTCCGGACGGGAAATTTCGACGACGCGAGAGAGACGGCAGCATGCCAGCCGTCGTGTTTCGAAACGGTTAATCGTGCCTCATTTCTTACTCGTCCCGACCAGCCCTCCTAACGCCTGGCCACGTGTCTAACGAACGAGACGTTGATACAACTTTTGTTAGCCACTTCCAATTAATATTTCTGCCACAAAACCGTGACCCGAGCAGCCGGGCGGTGCCGGGCAGGCTTGGCAGGCAGGTCGAAGCCTTGGCACCATCCGGACCGTGACCGGCCTCAACATCGATCTCGATCTCGAGCCATCTTCGGAACGTCTCGGGCGCGCCGTCGGGCGGCTGCTCCGGCCAGGTGATGCGGTGCTGCTCGACGGTCCGCTCGGCGCCGGCAAGACCACCATCGCGCGCGCCATCCTGCGCGAGACCTGCAACGATCCGGCGCTCGAAGTGCCCTCGCCCACCTACACACTCAGGCAGGACTACGACGCGCCGATGGGTCCGATCACCCATTTCGATCTCTGGCGGCTTGCCGGCCCGGAGGCTCTCGAGGAGCTCGACTGGCGCGAGGCCCAAGAGGGCGC